>PFAV01000006.1 GCA_002773545.1 bacterium (Candidatus Gribaldobacteria) CG10_big_fil_rev_8_21_14_0_10_41_12
ATTGAATAATCTTAATTTTCGCTAAAATAAAAACAACTAAAGCCGCATAAAAGATAAGCCAGGCCAAACCATTAATAAACATCTCTTTATTTTTACTGTTCCTCCCAGTAACTATTTTAATTACTTGCGCAAAAGCCACCTGTAAATATCCAATAGCAAACGACAATCCCATAAATAAAAGCGTGTCTTCTATGGGGTCAATCATTTTTAATCTATATAAAAATGGAAATTTTTGCAAAGTTTGAGTGGTTGAGCCAAAATAACTGCCAAACAAAACACCCATTACCAAAGTAGAAATTCCCCCATAAAAAAGCAACCTTAAAAGCTTGGTATCCCCAAGCTTTTTTCTCAAAAATATCAAGGGCAATAAAGTAAAAACAATCAACAAAATTCCATAGCCAGCGTCTGTCAGACAAACCCCAAAAAATAGTATAAAGAAAAAGGCTAAATAAGGGGTTGGATCAACTTCGCCGGGCTTGGGCAGACCGAAAATTTCAGTTACATATTGAAAGGGTCTGATGAGCTTATGATTTTCTAAAATAACTCTTGGTTCCTCCCCTTTTTCCGGCACAATCTCTATTAAGTGGGATCCCTTGGCGGACAAAAAAACTCTTTCTTTTATTTTTTTTACTTCTTTTTCATATCCCCAAAAAACAATGTAGTCCAAAAGCCCCCCAAACAAAGTTTTGCTTTTTATCTCCCAATTAATTTTTTCAACTTCCAAAACATCCCTATAAAGCTTAAAACTTCCAATCTTTTTTGCCATTAAAGAAAGTTCTTGTTTTAACGCCTCCATAACCCTGCCGTTCTCTTTTGCTTTTGTTCGGAGATCGGCTCTTTCCTGAATGGGGCTCTGCTCAAAATTATAAAAAACAACCTCGCCTTTAATAACCTTAAGTCCGGCCATCGTCTTGTCTTTATTTTCTTTAAGCCCGGCTAATAAATAAATTTCTTTGGCTCCCAAGCTGGTTAATGGCTTTTGAAATAATTTATTTTCTTTAATAAACAAGTCAAGCTTTGCTTGTTGTGTCTTAGCGATAGCAATAACCGAAAAAAAAGTTAGGTTGGTATCTTGGGGCAAAAAAGACAAGCCCTTAAACTTCTCAAGTTCCAGAAAATTATTTTGGATATTCTTTTCTTCTTTATTAAGGATATCCAATTCTTTCTCTATTTTTTCTATTCTTTTGGCTTCTTGAAAAACTTTTTCTTGGCCAGTATAATTTAAGGAAGCCGCACTAAACAAAATTTTGGAATCCTTAAATTTAGAAATAAAAGAAGGCTTTTTAATAAAAGGCGATAGATAGCTAATAGCAAAGTCCATTGTGGCCAAGCGGTAATCCGCGGTTTGTAAATTTTTTAAGACATCTTCTTCTTTAGCTTCTCCTTGGGATTCAATTATTTCAAAAGATCCGGCCTCGGCAATGGCCTCAAATATCTTATTTTGGCTCTCCTTGGAGAAAGCCAAAATATATTTTTTGGCTACTTTAAGCATAAAATTCTTTCTGTTAAATAATCAACAGCTTTATTTAGCTTTTCTTTTCTAATAGCCAACATTAAAGAAAGCTCTTTTTGAGTTTTTTCTTGAAAGGCTTGTTCAATAGCTTTAAGCTTTTTTTCTTTAGCGCTTTTTATTTGCTCTTTTTCATTTGGCGTTAAAGAAACTTCTTCCAATTTTTTTTCTAACTGGCTTCTTTTTTCTTGCAAAAATAAATCAGCTTCTTGTTTAACAGCTTCAATTTTTTCTTTGATTTCCCGTTCTTTTTGCAAAACTAAAGATAATTCATTCATATTTTTGTTTTCTCATTAAAAAATCTTTTCCAACGACAACTCCCCTTTTGATACGCCTTTGACGATATAAGCCGTAAAAATTAGTTCGGGGAATTGTTCAGCGATAATGGCTTTGATTTTAGCCAGGTCGGCTTGTTGAGTGGTTGTTTCCTCTATTGGGTCGACAATGCCGTAGGCGCCGCAGTTGTCGTGGTATAAAACAACGATATTTTTTATTTGGTGAAGTTTTTGCGATAAAGTAATTTGCTTTAATAAAAAATCTCTTTCAGCTTCAGAGCCAAGCATGTCCTTGGCCGAGCCCGCGCAAGAAACCAAGTCATAGTCGCCCTCCTCCACGCCAATATCTTTTAGTAAACTGCTCAAAACACTGGGCTTAAGGCGAAAGTCCATACAACGAAAAACTAAATAATGACAAATGTGCATAAAATTATTAATTATTAACTAGTCATTTGAAAAGGCGGGCTACCTTTATGCCGGCGGGCGACTTTTAGCCGAGCTAATTCTTTCTCTATTTGTATAGCCAAGCCGGTGTAATCAACTTCTTCCCTGTTTTTCTCGCTCATTAATTTTAAGGCGCGGTCTTTGGCTTCTTTTGCTCTTTGCTCGTCAATTTCAGAGGCGTGCTCGGCCGTGTCGGCCAAAACAATCACTTTGTTTTTGGCCACTTCAATCATACCGCCCGAAACCGCCATAGCAATTTCTTCTTTGCCTTTTTTAATCATTAATTCGCCCGGCTTCAAAACGCCTACCAAAGAAATGTGGTTGGGCAAAATAGTTATTTCGCCTTGAACTGTAGGTATGGTCGCCTGGTCAATCTCGCTTTCATAAACAACCCTTTCTGGGGTGACAATTTTAAAGTTTATCTTGTTCATAATAATGGGGCAGACCTCTTTGAGGGGCAGACCTCTAAAAACTTCTTTTATAAATATTTTTTCATATTAAGAGAGGTCTGCCCCGTTACTAGAGGTCTGCCCCAATGTGATTTCATCTATGCCGCCTTTCATATAAAATTCTTGTTCGGCTATGTTGTCGTATTCGCCAGCTAAAATCAGCTTGAAACCGCGAATGGTTTCAGATAGGGGCACATACTTACCCTCCCGACCGGTGAAAGTTTGCGCTACAGCAAAGGGTTGCGATAAAAACTTTTGGATTTTGCGGGCTCGGGAAACAGCTTGTTTGTCTTCTTCAGACAACTCTTCCATACCCAAAATGGCGATGATGTCTTGCAATTCTTTGTAGCGTTGCAAGACCTTTTGCACGCCTCTGGCTGTTTCGTAATGCTCCTGACCAACAATTGACTGGCTCAAAATAGTTGAGGTGGAGTCCAATGGGTCAACCGCCGGGTAAATACCTAATTCAGCCAAGTTGCGCGCCAAAACCACGGTTGAGTCCAAATGAGCGAAAGTAGTGGCGGGCGCTGGGTCAGTTAAGTCGTCGGCGGGCACATAAACCGCTTGCACCGAAGTAATTGATCCTTTTTTGGTGGAAGTAATCCGTTCTTGGAATTCGCCCATTTCATTGGCCAAAGTGGGCTGATAGCCCACAGCCGAAGGAATGCGCCCTAACAAAGCCGACACTTCAGCGCCAGCTTGGGCAAAGCGAAAGATATTATCAATAAATAATAAAATATCTTTATTTTCTTCGTCTCGGAAATATTCAGCCATAGCCAAGGCGGTTAGGCCTACTCTCAAACGAACGCCGGGCGGCTCGTTCATCTGCCCGAAGACCAAAGCGGTTTTTTCCAAAACGCCGCTGGCTTTCATTTCCAAATATAAATCATTGCCTTCTCGGCTTCGCTCGCCAATGCCGCCAAACACCGAATAACCGCCGTGCTTAGTGGCGATATTGTGAATTAGCTCCTGAATAATTACGGTTTTGCCTACACCTGCTCCGCCAAACAAGCCAACCTTGCCTCCTTTCATAAAAGGGCAAATCAAGTCAATCACTTTAATGCCTGTTTCAAAAATTTCCGCCTTGGTAGATTGTTCGCTCAAGCTGGGCGGCTGGCGATGGATAGGATAAGTTTGTTCGGTTTTTACAGCGGCCAAGCCATCTAAAGGCGCTCCCAAAACATCAAACATTCGCCCTAAAGTGTTTAGGCCCACCGGCACTTTGATAACCTCGCCGGTATCTTCAACCACATCGCCCCTTTTCAGGCCGTCGGTTACGCCTAAAGACAGGGCTCGCACCAGATTGCCGCTTAAATGCTGTTGCGCTTCCAAAACCACTTCGCCTGACGGGCCAGTCACTTTTAAGGCGTTATAAATAGCTGGCAAATTACCCTCAAAATAAATATCAACCACCGGCCCAATAATTTGTTTGATAGTTCCTTTTTCCATATATATGTTTGATTATGCTCATTACTCTAACGACGCTTTGCTCACTGATATTTCAGATAGTTCTTGGGTAATGCCGGTTTGGCGCGCTTTATTAAAGCCCAAAGTTAAATCGCTCAACAGCCCGCCGGCCGCGTCCGAGGCGTTTCTCATGGCCAACATTCGTGAGGAGTGTTCGGAAGCGTTTGATTCTAAAACCGCCTGATAAATTTGTAATTCCAGCAACCGTGGTAAAAAAATTCGTAAAACAAAATCAGCGTTTGGCTCAAAAAGATACTCTCCTCCATCAATTTGGTCTTGCTCTTCAATTTCTTTTAACAACTTTTTTTCATCTTCGCTGATGGCCGCTAAGTTTAAGGGCAGAAATTGTTTAATAACTGGTTTTTGTTTTAAGGGGCTGATAAAATCAGTGAATACTAAAACAACTCGGTCATATTTTTGGACTAAAAACCCATTAAGCGCGGCTTGCGATAAAAATCTCATCTCGCTTAAGTCGCTCAAGACCTCGCTTTTAGGAAAATCCGCCGCTACTAATAAACCGTTTTTAGATAAAGCCACCGCTCCCTTGCGGCCATAAGTGATAAATTCCAATTCGGCTGAGGGCGCTTGGGCGGCTACAAAAGACAAGGTTTTTTTAATAATTTGCTGGTTAAAGCCGCCGCAAAGTCCTCTATTGGAGCTTAATAATAAAATGCCGATTTTTTTGATTTCTTTTGATTGATTTAATAAGGGATGCAATGCCGGGTCGCTTTTTTGAGCTACCCTCAAAACCGCTTTCCAGGCGGTTTCGGAATATTCTCTAGAAAGCAAAGCCGAGGCAACGGCTTTTCTCATTTTGCTAGCTGAAACCATCTCCATGGCTTTGGTAATTTTTTGAGTGTTTTTAACAGAGCGAATCTGTCGTTTAATTTTACGAATTGCCAGTGCCATAATTTTGCCCGATTTTGCGGAAACAAAATCGGGAATTTCTAAATCCTAATTTCTAATTTCTAAAAAAATCAAGAAGAAAAAATACTCTTATACTCGCTAATCAAGTTTTTTAAGTCCTGTTCGGTTTGTTCGGTGATGTCTTTGGTTTCTTTAATTGATTGTAAAATAGTTTTGCCTTGGTTGTCTAAATACTGCAAAAGGCCTGTTTCAAAGTCCTTAATTTTGTTGATGGCAATGTCGTCCAGAAAACCGTTCACCGCGCTGAATAAAATGGCCACTTGGCGTTCTACTGGCATAGGGCGATACTGATCTTGTTTGAGAATTTCGGTCAGACGCCTGCCCCGCTCAATCTGCGCTTGGGTGGCTTTGTCCAAATCAGAGGCAAACTGCGCGAAAGCGGCTAACTCACGAAATTGCGCCAGCTCTAATCGCAACTTGCCCGCCACTTTTTTCATAGCTTTAATTTGCGCGTCTGATCCCACCCGCGAGACCGACAACCCCACATTTAAGGCTGGCCTAATGCCTTGATAAAATAAATCTCCCTCCAAATAAATCTGCCCGTCAGTAATAGAAATAACATTGGTAGGAATATAAGCTGAAATATCGCCAGCTTGCGTTTCAATAATCGGCAAAGCGGTGATAGAGCCGCCTCCTTTTTCTTGGCTTATTTTGCAAGCCCGCTCTAATAACCGTGAGTGCAAATAAAAAATATCGCCGGGGTAGGCCTCTCGGCTAGGGGGACGGCGCAATAGCAATGATAGCTGGCGATAAGCCACCGCGTGCTTTGACAAGTCATCATAAACAATCAAAACATCTTTGCCCTGATCCTTAAAGTATTCAGCCATAGCGCAACCCGCGAAAGGCGCGATATAATTTAAGGCCGCCGGGTGAGACGCCGTGGCCGCCACCACTATGGTATGATCAAGCGCTCCCAGCTCGGTTAATTTAGCCACTGTTTTGGCTACGCTGGAATCTTTCTGGCCAATAGCCACATAAATACAAATAACATTTTGATCTTTTTGATTGATAATCGCGTCAATGGCCAAAGCGGTTTTGCCGGTTTGGCGGTCGCCGATAATCAATTCTCGCTGACCTCGGCCAATCGGGATAATCGCGTCAATGGCCTTAATGCCTGTTTGCAAAGAAATTTTGACTGGCTCTCTCTCAATCACTCGGGGGGCAATTTTTTCCACTGGATAAAAGTTTTTATGGCTCAACGAGCCCTTTTCATCCAAAGGCGCTCCTAACGGATTAACTACTCGGCCAATCAGCTCCTCGCCCACCGGCACCTCTAAAACTCGGCCGGTTGTTTTGACCATATCGCCTTCTTTAAGCTGGCGATAATCCCCCAAAATGATCACCCCGGCCAAGTCCTCTTCTAAATTCAAAACCACGCCAAAAATATCATTGGGGAAGGCCACCATTTCCAACGACATGGCCTGGCTCAAGCCATTCACCTTGGCCACGCCGTCGCCCAGCTCCACTACGAAGCCGACATTTTCCACTTGCGCTTGCGAGCGGTAGTCGCTTAACTGATTTTTGAGTGATTCTATTAAATAATTTTTTAATTCATCGCTCATAGTTTAAGAATTTAATTGATGATTAAGCCGTTTTAGTTCATTTTTAACCGAAGCGTCTAATAAAAAATCTTGCCACTTCAAGATAAACCCGCCCAGCAAGCCCTTGTCAAGGCGCTCTTGCAAAATAACTTTTTCTTGGGACTTATCTGTCAAAAATTGCCGCAGTTTATTAGTAATTATTTTACTGGCCTGATGGGCTGTAAAAAGTTCAGCCCTTAATTGCCCATCTTGCTGGTCAAGATATTTTTCCAATTCAACGATAATCAAGGGCAATAAAAAAAGCGCGTTTTTCTTGAGCAATAACTTAAAAAACTTTTCCGTTATCCGCGCATGCTCTCCCTTGCCTGCTTTATTAGCTACATCGGCTAAAGCGATGGCGTATTTTTTAGGCGATATCTTCATAACTCCTGTAAAATCTTTTGAGACAATTGTTCGTCTTTTTCTTGGTCTAATTTTTCCCGTAAAATTTTCTCGGCCGCCAAAATTACCAGCCCGCTGATTTCGCCTTTTAATTCTTCTTTGGCTTTTTTTTGTTCTCTTTGTATTTGTTCTTGAGCTTGTTCTAAAATTTGTTGGGCTTGGGCGGCTGTTTTTTCGGTTAGAACAACTCTTTCTTTTTCAGCATCTTCCTTAACTTTTTGCATAATGGCTTGCGCCTCTTTTTTAGCCGTCACAAAAGCGTCTTGCCGTTCTTTTTCGCCTTCTTGCAATTGCTGGCCAATTTCCTCGGCTTGGCGCAAGCCGTCTTCAATGCGCACTGTTCTGTCTTGCATTTTCTTGGCTAATGGTTTTAAGGCAAAAAACCACAAAACAAAAACCACAATGGCAAAGTTAACCAACTGGGCGATTAAAATCTTCCAATCAATATGGAAGGAAGAAAGGATATCAATCATTTTTTTTACTTTAGCGAAAAAGCGATTACCAAAGCGTAAATAGCAATGGCTTCCGCAAAAGCTGACGCCAAAAGCATTGGCACCAAAATCTTGCCGCCGGCCTCGGGATTTCTACCAATGGCTTCCATGGCTCTGGCGCCAATCAAACCAATGGCGAACGCCGGGCCGAGCGATCCGACGGCGATAGTCAAGCCCTTGGTCAAAACAACTATCATATTTATATCCATAATAAATACCTTTTAAGGACGCTTCTCAATTAAAATATAAAAATTATTTTAATTGATTATTCGGCCTTAAATAATTAAATAATTTAATGCGCCTCGGCGTGATGCGAAGTCATTACAGACAAAAAAACTAATGTAAGCGTGGCAAAAATTAACGCTTGTATTATTCCTACAATAATCTCTAAAAAGATAAAAGGCAATGGCACCGCATAGGCAAAAATCGCCGCCATTGAAGCCAACAACACCTCGCCCGCAAAAACATTGCCAAATAATCGGAAGGAAAGCGAAGCCACCTTGGCTACCTCGCCCACCGCTTCAATTAACCCTACAAAAAACTGAATCGGATTAATCAATAAGGTTGTATATTTTTTCTCTTGGAAAACTTTCCGCGGCAATTCTAAAAAAAACTTGAAGCCAGCAAAGCGATTTAAGTGGCTCCAAGCGCCCGACATAACCACACCAAAGATATGCGTTAAAACCACTGCCATAATAGACAAGGCCAAGGTGGTGTTCAAATCAGCGGTGCCACCTCGCAGTAACGGTATAAAAAACCTTCCACCCTCGCGAGCCTCCACAAAGCCAATTGAGCCAAAGCCGGGCAACAAGCCCAGCCAATTATTAAATAAAATAAAAATAAACAAGGGTAAAACAATCGGTAAAAACTTCATGGTTTTGCCTCGGCTGCCCGTGACGGTGTCCGCTAAATTGTAAGCGCCTTCTAAAAAAACCTCGCAATAATTCTGAAAACCCTTAGGAATCATGGCAATTTTGCGTCTGGCCATTAAAGAAAAGGCCGCCACCAAGAAAACCGCTAGCCAAGAACAAAGCAATGAATTAGTAATAGTAAAGCCGTGGAAATTAAAAAGCGGCTCGGCAAAGAGCGTGGTTTCGTGTTGAATTTCTTGGGTTAAATTAGTATCTGTTTGGTTCATTTGGGTTGTTATCGTCTAAACAATTAAAATAATCTCTTTGAACCTGTTGAGGGTCTTTTTTATTCTTTTCACTATTTTTTTTAGCATAAGTTATTTTCCATAAAAACAAAATTTCCCTAAAAATACCCATGATCGTCACGGCAAAACCCAACCCCATGCAAATAACAAAAGGCCAGCTTCCCCATTCAATAAAATATTTCTCCAAAAGCTTGCCCAAAAACAAAAACAAAACCAACGGGCCGATTAACCAGCCCCAGATCTTAAAAAAAACCTTAAGCCCAACCATTTGCCAATTGTTTTCCCCCTCGCCAAAATAATCAGTCATAAATAATAATTGAAAATTGAAAAAATAATAAAATAAATCTGTATGGGGGGGAAGTCATTATAAGGCCACTAGCAACCCAAGTCAAGAGAGCGCACTTCACTCTAAAAGGGGTCAGCCCCCGCGCCTTTAGGCGCCGGGTCTGACCCCTGTCAACTTCTTACTTCTTATTTGAAAGCGACGCGAAAAAGCCGCCGTGGAAAATAATAAACAGCCAAACCAATGAAAATACCTATGCCCATACCAGCCGAAACATCAGAAAACCAATGCAATCCGCAAAAAACCCGAGCCAAGCTCATAACAACGCTGGCTAATAAAAACCAGAAGCCGACTTTTTTATTATAAAGAAAAACAATGGTTGATAAAGCGAAAAAAATACTAGCGTGCGTGGAAGGATAAGCCGGCGAAGCGGCGTGCGAGACAATTAGTTGAGCATCGCCCAGCACAAAGGGTCGGGGCCTATTCCACAAAAAACCAATTGCGCCGGCTATAAAAAATCCCCAAAAACCAGCCAAGAACCCTTCAAAAAGCATCAGCCAGCGAAAGGGCAGGCCAGCCCGCGAGCTCAAACTATCGCGCACATTTTTTAAGCCAAGAATAATAAAAACAATCACTAAAATAAAAGGCAAATAATTAGCCAAAAAAATACCTAAAAAATCCAGCCAAGAATAATGAAGAACAAAACTATTAATAGAAGCGGTTAACCAAATGTCCGCGAACATATTCATTTTACTGCTTAGTTGTTTTGCCGCTCTTATTCAAGCGCAAAAAGTTCCCTACCTTGCGAATGTCCCCGGGGCAGCCAAAATCCAGCCAATAATCCTCTATCATTTTCAACTTTACCTTGCCGTCTTTCGCCAAATGAGTAATGGCGTCGGTAAGCTCATATTCGCCTCTGGGCGACAAGCCTACGCAAGGAATCTTGTCAAAAATATCCGGCGTGAATTTATAAAGGCCGGTATTAACCAAATTGCCAATGTATTCTTTGGGCTTTTCTTTTATTTCAATCAAAAATCCATTTTTGTCAGTGATTAAAACACCGTATTTCTCTGGATGCTCCTTTTCCACTTTGGCTGCCATATAATTATGATTGTCATCAATGTTTATCGCCTTTAAGTCTCTTACCGAATAAAGATTATCGCCATAGACAGCTAAAAAATTTTCTTTGCCAACCAAATCGCGAACGCACTTAATCGGACATAGCGTGCCATATTCTTTTTCTTTGGGGCCTAAAATATCAAACTGATTAACAACAGTGGCTTTATAACCAAAGTCCTTCAAAAATTTTTCCATCAAATCAGCGCGATAGCCAACCACCAAAATAAAATCCTTGTATCCGGCCGCTAAAAGATTGTCAAACAAATAAGCCAAAAACGGCTTATGCTTTACATTAATTAGAAGCTTGGACTTATTTTTACTTAAATGCTTCATTCTCGTGCCATGACCCGCCGCCGCGATTACTACTTTTTTTATCATATGACAAAATTTATTAGTTTATTTTTTACAAAAATTGTTTTTTTGATTTCTTTATTTGCCAACCATTTAGAAATTTTTTGATCTTTCTTAACCAGCCCAACCGCTTCTTGCTCGGCCATGTCTCTAACAACTTCAAGACCTCCTCTGGCTTTGCCGTTTATCTGAATAATCAAGTTTATTTTCTCGTCGTTAATTAAATTTATATCATATTTTGGCCATTTTTCCAAGAAGATGCTTTCGCTATGGCCAAGCCCTTGCCATAATTCTTCAGCCAAGTGCGGGGCAAAGGGCGCTAAAATCAACAAAAACTTTTCCATAATATCTCCAGCGATTTCTTTTTCTTTTTCCATCTCGTTAACTAAAATCATCAAGGCGGAGATGGCGGTATTAAACTTCATCGCCTCAATATCCTCTGAAACTTTCTTAATTGTCTTGTGTAATAATTTTTCCATGCTCGCGCAGCCGTCACCCTGAGGCGTTAGCCGAAGGGTCTCATTCTTTTGAGATCCTTCGCCTGCTGGCTCAGGATGACAACTTGCTGTTGTCATTTTTAATTTTAATCGCCATACTCTCTCCAAAAATTTCTTAGAGCCTCCCAGCGATTTCGTGTCCCAAGCAATGGCTTGATCAAACGGCCCCATAAACATTTCATAAACTCTTAAAGCGTCAGCGCCATATTGCTTGACCACTTCATCGGGATTTATGACATTGCCCTTGGACTTGGACATTTTTTCGCCGCCCTCGCCCAAAATCATACCATGAGAAGTGCGTTTTTTATAGGGCTCGGGGCCTAAATCCTTAGGTACTTCGCCAATATCCCATAAAAACTTATAAATAAACCGCGAATAAAGCAAGTGCAAAGTGGTGTGCTCCATACCGCCATTATACCAATCAACTGGCATA
>PFAV01000042.1:0-2044 GCA_002773545.1 bacterium (Candidatus Gribaldobacteria) CG10_big_fil_rev_8_21_14_0_10_41_12
GAATTGTTGGCTTAGAATTTTGGCAAAACAGCGATGAGCGATAAAATTATGCTGCCTAAACAATTTGAAAAATATTTTTGGGATACTGATTTTAAGAAATTGGATGAGAAAAAATACAAGCAATATGTGGTTGCCAGGCTTTTGGAACATGGGAATTTGGAGTCAGTAAGATGGCTGTTGAAGAAATATCAAAATCGTACTATTAAGAAAGTATTGATGAAATCTCGCGAGTTTTCGGAAAAAACCGCTAATTTTTGGGCGAATTATTTTGACTTAAACAAAAACAATGTCTTATGTTTGAAAAAGTCATATCTCAAAAGGCGCAGGGAGCTTTGGCCATATTAAGCAAGCAGAAGTTTATCCAAAATTTCTATTTGGCTGGCGGCACTGGTCTGGCTTTGCATATGGGGCATAGGGTTTCGGTTGATTTGGACTTTTTTTGTTCCGAAGAATTTTCAACAAAACCCATTATTGCTCAATTGAAAAAAACCGGCAATTTTTCATTACAGAAAGAAGATTGGGGAACTATTAACGGGTTGCTTAATGATGTGAAAATTGATTTGTTGTATTATTCGTCAAGATTGATTAAGCCGGCCTCTGAATTTAAGGAAGTTAGGGTTGCTGACATTATTGATATTGCTTTAATGAAGCTTGTTACTGTTGGCAGTAGGGGAAGTAAAAAGGATTTTATTGACCTTTACTTTATCGTTCAAAAAATTATCTCCTTGGAGGAGTTGTTCGCTTTGTTGCCTAAAAAATTTGTGGGAATAAATTATGAGCCCTATCATTTGATTTTGGGATTGCAGTATTTCAGAGACGCGGATGAAAATCCAATGCCAAAAATGTTTGAACCAATAAAATGGCTATCAGTCAAAAGGTTTTTTGAAAAAGAAGCCAAAAAATTGGTATAATAAGGGTCATAGTCGAAATTAAGTTTTATTATTTTATTTATGGAAAAAGAACCTCAAATTAAAGTTGAAGCAAGTAATCCAATTAAGGAAAGGGGCGAAACAGAACAACAAGTAGAGAGCAAGGAAAAGATTGAGCATGGCATACTTTATGATAAATTCGTAGAACTTGCCAAAAACCCCAGCCAAGAATCATTAGATGATTTTGTGGATCTTTTCAGGCAATTAGAACAAAAGATAAAGGACATAATAAAGGTTGTTACTGCGGAAGGCCAAGATAAGTATAAATATAGCTCTTTTGTGAATGGTTGTTCATGTGAGGTTGTTTTGTTTTATTTTCAAAAAATTCCAGAAAATGAAAAAGAGTTGCAGGAAGAAATTGTTAAAGCCCTGAAAGGTAAAAAAGTGTTAGAAATCGGAGCCAGCCAAAACCCGCATATGGATTTTAAGGAGTATGGGGCAGATTATTATATTGCTGAACGAAAAGGAAGCTTTTATAATGATACAAAGGGAACGGAAGGAACGATAGAAGAGCTTTATAAAGAAAAAGGCATTAAGCTTTTACCAACTTGTGATGATGACGAATGGCAAGACATTCCGAAAATTAGGTTTGACATAATTTGCTCTACGAGAGTATGGTATGATGGCGATTGTCGTTCTTATCCAGGTTTTGACTCTGGTGGTGGAGAGGCCTTTAACAAATACCATCGGCTTTTGAAAGATGGCGGTTTAATCTACCATGATATGATAAGAACAGAAAGAGGATATCATCCTCTTTCTATGGATTTTGATTTTCGGGGACTGGGGCTTGTCACATTTGTGAAAATTCTTGAAAACTTAAAAGAATCAAATATTGAGGGTAGGCGTTATTATGGTCTACCTCCATTTGGAATGAAATTAAATAAAATAGCTGAAGAATGAAATATAAGCGAACAAGGCGGGGCTTGCGGAGTTGGCGAGGCCGAATTTCAAGGATTACAACTTCTTGAATCCAGCTTATTTTGAGGAGCGACACTCCATAAATTCGGCTTAATTTGTTTCCCTCAAAGATTCTATAAAATTATGCTGCCCAAACAATTTGAAAAATATTTTTGGGATACTGATTTCAAGAAAGTTGATAAGGAAAAACACAAAGC
>PFAV01000042.1:2098-4194 GCA_002773545.1 bacterium (Candidatus Gribaldobacteria) CG10_big_fil_rev_8_21_14_0_10_41_12
GATAGCTATTTTGAGCAAATCAAGACAATTTACGCCAAAGGTCGCTAATTTTTGGGCAATATATTTTGACATTCCAAAAAATAAAGTTTTATGTTTGAGCAAGTCCTTCCGGGAAATGCAAAAAAGTCATTGGATTCATTAGGCCAAAGCGGCTTGCTGAAAAAAGCTTATTTGGCTGGCGGCACTGCTTTGGCTTTACAGATAGGCCATAGGGTTTCGGTTGATTTTGATTTTTTCACCGAAGAGCATTTTAATGCCGCTGTTTTAAGCAATAAACTCTCGCAAAAGGCGCAAGGTTTCACGGAAGACAGAAAAGAAAGGGACACGCTTTTGGGCGTTATTGATAAAACAAGATTTAGTTTATTTTTTTATAATTATCCATTGGTAGCAAAATCTGTGGAATTTTTAGATATTGATATTGCAAATATTCAAGATATAGCGGCAATGAAATTAGCGGCTGTTTCTGACAGGGGGATAAAAAGGGACTTTATTGATTTATATTTTATTGTTTGCAAAGAAAAGGCAGTGTCTTTAGAGGAAGTGTTTTCTCTTTATGACAAAAAGTTTAAGGCGCTTGATAAAAATGTAATGCATCTTTTAAGGAGCTTAACTTATTTTGAGGAAGCCGAGCAAACAAATATACCCAAAATGTTGAAAGCGGTTAAATGGCAAGATGTTAAAAAGTTTTTTGAAATAGAGACCAAATACTTAGCAAAGCGATTGATTTTATGAAAACAGAAATTAAAAAATTAGCCCAATCAAATATTGAAATTGTTGGCGAATTAAGTTGGGAGGAGTTTGAAGTATTTTTTCAGAAGGCCTTGAAGCAAATAAGCGGGCAGGTAAAAATGGGGGGCTTTCGGCCGGGCAAGGCGCCGCAAGGTCTGGTGGAGGAGAAAATCGGCGACAGCCATCTTTTGGAAGAAGCGGCCGAGTTGGCTATTCAAGATAAATACCAGCAGATTATTCACCAGGAAAAAATAGAGCCCATCAGTAAGCCCGAGGTAAGTGTTTTGAAGCTGGCTAAGAATAATTCTTTTCAATTTAAGATAAAGGCAGCCACTTTGCCTGAAGTAAAATTGCCCGATTATAAGAAAATTGCGATTGCGGTGGAGAAGAAAGTTAGCCAGGTTGATGACAGCGAAATTGAAGAAACAATAAAATGGATTGCGCGATCTCGGGCCGAGTTGAGCGAATTGAATAGGCCGTGTCAAAAAGGGGATTGGCTGGAGATGGAATACCAAAGCCCGCAAGTGGAAATGAACAAAAAGTTTGAGGACGCTTTTTTATTGGGCGAGGGCAAGTTTATACCCGGCTTTGAAGATAATCTATTGGGCTTAGAAGCAAATGGCCAAAAGGATTTTAAGATAACTTTTCCAGCCGAATATTTTAACAAAGAGTTAGCCGGGCAGGAGGCCAGCTTTCAAGTGAAAATTAAAGCAGTCAAAGAGATGAAACTACCCGAGATTAACGATGATTTTGTCCAGAAAATTGGCCGTTTTAAGGATATAGCCGAGTTGCGAGCCAACATTGAAGAGGGTATCCAGCAGGAAAAAGACGGGGCTGCGCTTCAAAACTGGCGCAATGATGTTTTGGAAAAAATCAGCCAAGAATTAAAAGTGGAATTGCCCGAGAGCTTAATAGAGGCCGAAAGAGAAAGATTGTTGAGCAATCTTAAAGCGGAAATTGATGAGCGCCTCAAGGTTAGCTTTGAGGACTACCTCAAGCAGATTAAAAAAACCAATAAAGAGTTGGGAACCGAGCTGGCCAAGCAAGCTGAACAGCGCGTTAAGAGCTTTTTGATTTTAAGGGCTATTGGCCAAAAAGAAGGCGTTATGGCCACCGAGGAGGAGATTACCCAGGCAATAAACAAATTCCTAACAGGTTATCCACAGGAACACCAGCCAGAAATTGATAGACAACGATTAAAAGAGTATTATAGAGAGAAGATAGAGCACGAAAAAGTTTTTCAGCTATTGGAAAAGTTTTGCGATAAATAAAACGATATGTCAAAAAAAGAGATTGATAAAATTTTGCAGCTAAGAAAAAAGTTTCCAAAAGAAATTGGAGTTTTGGTGTGTAAAACAGAAAATTAT
>PFAV01000042.1:4247-4879 GCA_002773545.1 bacterium (Candidatus Gribaldobacteria) CG10_big_fil_rev_8_21_14_0_10_41_12
GGGAGCTTTTACGCAAGCAAATAGTTTTTCAGAATTAATTGCCATGGTTAATGACTGTGTCCAAACTGTTTTGGAAATTTCCGAAAAGTATTCATCAGAAATGCCGCAATATATGCCCCCGTTGTCTTTGGCGCAGGAAATGAATGAGTTCCCAAAGCCAACTTTCAAAGAGTCGGTTCAATTTTCTATTAATTTACGAGGGGCTTGCGTATGACAGACGACTTGGGGTGGCGTGAATTGATAAATTTGGCTGGAGTTTGCTGGTTTGTTATTTTTGAAGGCGGGAAACACACGAAAGTTAAAGCAAAATCAGGAAAATTTATAACCACAATCCCTAGGCACCATAAGTTAGACAGAAATCTGGTCAAGGGTATTATCAAACAATTTCGGTTATTTGGATGCGATTGCTAAAAATATGAAAAATTTATTTAAAATTTGTTTGATTATTATTATCTTGGCAATTATTGGCGGAGCGTTCTATTGGTATGAGTGGCGTCCTAGTCAAATTAGAAAAAGTTGTCAGGAAAAAATTGAAAAACAAGACAAAGAATTATTTGCGGATGTTGTTAAGAGTAGAATAATGGGAGCTAAGGAAGGCGATGTTTATGATTTTTGTTTGAGGAAGAGTGGAT
>PFAV01000042.1:4971-6652 GCA_002773545.1 bacterium (Candidatus Gribaldobacteria) CG10_big_fil_rev_8_21_14_0_10_41_12
GATAAAAGATTTGATGAGATTGATAAAGAATTTGTGGGAGTTCGTAAAAGATTTGAGAAAATTGAAACACAGCTTTATAGAATTGAAGTAACCGTGTTGCATGATCATCGCCAAAGAATTGAAAAATTAGAGGATGAAATTGTGGACATTAAAGGTTTATTGGCTATAAAATAATTTTTAGTTTTTAATTTTGTTTTATCATTCTTAACTTTTAACTTTGCATTTTGAACTTTGAACTAATTTTATGCCCATAATTCCTACAATCATTGATCGTTCGGGTCGTGGCGAAAGAGTCATGGATATCTTTTCGCGACTTTTAGAGGAACGCATTATTTTTTTAGCCGGGCCGATTGACGACCATGTGGCTAATTTAGTTATTGCGGAAATTTTGCTTTTAACTTCCAAAGACAACAAGCGCGACATCAAGCTTTATATCAATTCGCCGGGTGGCTCGGTCACGGCTGGCTTAGCTATTTATGACACCATGCAATATGTTTCCTGCGATGTAACTACTATTTGCGTGGGCATGGCCGCTTCCATGGCCGCTGTGTTATTGGCCGCCGGAGCAAAAGGCAAGCGCTACGCTTTGCCTAATTCTGAAATTCTTTTACACCAGCCCATGGGAGGCATTACCGGGCAGGCCTCGGAAATTGAAATTGGCGCGCGGCAGATTTTGAAGATTAAAGATAAAATTAGCCAAATTTTAGTCAAACACATCGGCAAGCCCTTGAAAACCGTGGAACAAGATACTGACCGTGATTTTTATTTATCAGCTAAAGAAGCCAAGGAATATGGCGTAGTTGATGAAGTTATTGCTCAAGGTAAAAACTAATTTATTTTTGTAAGGAACCGAGTTCCTTGCAAACATTATGCCGCTGTCAGAGAAAGGAGCATTAAAACAATATCTCCGGAACATCACAATGCTGGCGGGTATTTTGGTTTTGTGTTTGGGTTTTTTTTATTCCGCTTTGGCTTGGACCGAGCCCGCCCAAACTCCCCCTAATGGCAACACGCCAACTCCTCTGAATGTTGGCCCTAACTATCAAACAAAAACTGGTGTTTTACAAATAAAAAATCCAGACGCTAATGGCTCTGATAATGCTGATGGAAACTGGTTCCATATTGGCGGATACACAAAAACATTCGACCAAGCCAAAGCGGCTTGCGTGGCGCAAAGCGCTCGCTTGGCTTATTACTCTGAAATTGTTGATGCTTTTAAAAGTGGCGCTAATTCTTGCTCTTGGGGCTGGATTTCAGAGGGATTTGTTGTTTATCCAATGCAAAACGGAGCTGGGGCTGGGTGCGGGGGAGCTGTTGGCGGGGTTAGGGTTATATATCCTGCTTTAACTTCAACTCATGGCGCTTATTGCGCTCGAGATTCTTTAATAGTAAATGGTTCGTCTATAAATGGCGGGAATTTATATGCAAAGGGAATTTATTTAAACAGCGGGCAAAGCGGAGGCCAAATGTATTTGGGCCTCTTAGCTAATGGTCAAAATGCTGATAAATTGGGCATTTGTCTGGGGGGTGTTTGCAAGACAGACTGGAATCAAACAGGTTATTGGCAAGACGGCGGCAATGGCAAGATTTATTATAATGGCGGCAATGTCGGCATCGGCACGACGGCACCGAATGCCGCGCTTCAAATTGTGAAAGATAGCGCAGGTGGAGAGCTTTTAAG
>PFAV01000001.1:0-2049 GCA_002773545.1 bacterium (Candidatus Gribaldobacteria) CG10_big_fil_rev_8_21_14_0_10_41_12
TAATAGTTAATATATAACCTAGTTTTATTGGTTTGCCTAGACGCTAGCTTCATAAGATTAGCTTACTGGCAATGTTTTTTAACTCCTGGCCTAAAATATTTGAAACAAATTTTTCTTTTACCAGGCTGAAGCTGTTGGCACTCAATTTTCTGCGTAAAACCTGGTCGTTCTTTAAAATCATGATTTTTTCAGCCAAGGCTTTAGCATCCCCGGCTCGGCAAAGCATTAACTGATTATCGCTAAACACTTCCCTTGTCGCGGGAGTATCGGCGGTAATCACCGGTTTTTCCATGGCCAGGCATTCATATAGTTTGTTGGGAATAATTCTATTAATCTTGTCAGAATCTCCAAAAATCCCCAAGCATATATCCGCGCCGGCCAATAAATCTATTAACTTTTCCTCGGCAACCAAACCATGAATTTTTACGGTATTTCCCAGTTTATATTCGGTTATCAGTTTCGAAATTTTTTTAAACTCCTGTCCGGCGCCTATAACGTTAAAAATAATCTTCTGTTCTCGTAAAATGTTGGCGGCTTCTATAATATATTTTAAGCCATGGATCGGTATAAAAGAGCCGTGAAAATGAACTATAAAATAATCTCTACCCCCGGGCTCACTCCGTGGATAAAAAATTTCATCATCAACTCCCACTAATATTCTATAAAACTTATTTTTATTTATCTTAAATGTTCTGGCAAAAAAATTAATATGCTCAAAAGTGTCAAGCAATACTTTGTCGGCCAAACTGCATGACAACCAATCCAAAAACCAAAAGTAACCGGCTTTAAAGCTGTATTTTTTTGCCAGTCCCCGGTCCAGAACCACGGTATCATATAAAGATAAAAAAGCGTCAAAAATTATTGGCTTTCTGGTGATCAGCTTGGCCAATATCATTGACTGAAAACCGGGGAAACCAACGACCATAACATCATAACTATTTCTTATCCACCAATGCTTCTTTATCAGGTCAAAATATTTAGCCGGGCCCTTCAGACTCGAGTTGCATTCCAAAACTTCCACGCCGTTTTGTCTCAAGCCCCTGATCAATAATTTATTTCTGCTGTAGCTTGGATTGTAGATGCCAAAGTAGCAAATTTTCATACGTCGGTTACCGGCGCTTATTTATTTAATAAAAATCTTAAATATTCTTTATGTTCCATTATCCATTTATTTATATCTTCCAAGGTCTGCCTGGTGCCCCTGGTCGGCTGCCAGCCGGTTAGGGTTTTGATTTTCGCGGCATCAGTTAAGTATATTTTAATATCCAAAGCGCGATTTTCCAGCGGCCTTTCGATGGGAACATTTTTTCCGGTAATCTCCCGGCATAACTCGGTTAATTCATATAATGAGACGCTGTACTCCCGGCCGCCGCCGATATTGAAAGTTTCCTGATTGAATTTATCAAGATTATTTATTTGCAGATCGATAATGTCAAAAACATCGTCAATATGGATAAAGTCCCTGACTTGCTTGCCGGTTCCGCCAAAACCGGTAAATGATACCGGCATATCAAAAATGTGCTTTAACAGCCAAACCATTACTACGCCCTGGTTATAATTGCCCATCTGCCAGGGCCCGGTTATCAGCCCGAATCTGTCTATCACTCCTTTAATCCCATAGATGGCAATATACTCCTGCAATAGCAGTTCCACGCAAGCCTTGGTCGTGCCATAAAGCGAACGGCTTTTGCCCAAAGGAAAATTTTCATTTATTCCAGCCGCGCTCGCGCCCATGACTTTTTGTTCTTCTTTTAGTTCAAACCTTGTTTCCGACTCAAAACATTCAAGCTTATTCAAATCCTCAATATCATAAACCCTGCTTGATGATATAAAGATTACCGCTGACTTATGCCTCCTGGCCAATTCAAGAGTATTAAGCGAACCCATTAAATTAGTATCACGACTTACGCACTTTGAAAATTTAGCTTAGATAAGATGTTATCTGCTGTCTTGAAATCAAAACTGCATTTTCGTTTAATTTGGTAAATTGATTTTCCAGTAAGGTATTGCTCATTTTTCAAAATAGTATAGGCCATTAAGCAAAGGTAG
>PFAV01000001.1:2061-12687 GCA_002773545.1 bacterium (Candidatus Gribaldobacteria) CG10_big_fil_rev_8_21_14_0_10_41_12
TAAGCAAAGGTAGAAATGCGCCGACTGGGCGATTAGTTTTCTGGACTCGCACTGGTCAAGGCCAAGTTTAGAATGAAGCATTCTAAAAATTGTTTCAATTTCCCATCTGGTTTTGTACTGAGCCAATAGTTCTTGTTTGGATAATTTTAGGTTGGAGGCGGCAAAGTATTTCTTGCCGTGTCTGACAATCAATACTTTTAATCCGCCCGATATTTTGCCCGCCATCATCCAATAGGGATTGCGCTGAATTTCTTTTAGCGGTATGCCGTTAACGGTCCGGTTGGATTTTAGCTGGGTGACGAAATGCCACTGGTATTCCCTGATTTTTTTCATGAGCTTTGAAGCTGCATACCAGGAATCGAAAACAACATATTGAGGCCGTAAACGCAGACGTTTCGCGATTTGGAGCAGCTCAATTGCCAGATCAATTCTGGTCTTCCCCGAGTGAGGTTTGTAAATTTTCAAGCCGATGGGAACCGTTAATTTGCCGTTCGTCCAAATCAGCGCCACAATATTTAGCCCGATAATGCTTTTGCCGATTTTTGAATCGTAGACCCAGGCCAGATTTTCAATCTTTTTAGCAAACTGCTTTGATATAACCGTATCGTCAATAATGAGCCAGCCGCCTGATAGCTTGCCCGAGATTCTCAAAGTGAAATTCTCGAGGAGTATTTGCCAGGAGAATTTCTCATTATTGAGAATCCTTGTGAGGCTGTCATGCGAACAATCAGTTATTTTAGACAAGGAGGCGCAGTTGGCATTTTCAAAAATGCAAATCAGGCCTTTGATATAGGTGATAACATTTTTTGGTAAAGACATAGAGTTTTATTTTTATTTTATAGTTTCATCTCTATTTTACCATCTTTACCTTAATTTTAGCTAATTTTTCAAAGTGCGTAAGTACTGTTAGTAATTAAAAGATAAGCCGGCGAACTATTTACTCCCGCCAGTACGGCCGCTTCAGCCGCACACATAATAATTAGGTCAACCGGCCCGGCCGACTCCAAATCCTCCGGATTTCTGATATCGCCGTATAGAAAATTAATTCCTCCTGCCGCCAGTCTTTTCATATTTAATTCCGAGCCTCTTCTCTTTAAATTATCCAAGGCCGTTATTTCGGTCTGCGGATATTTTTCTTTTAATTTGACTGCCAAATTGGAACCGACAAACCCGGCCCCGCCGGTAATCAAGATATTTTTATAAATCATAATTTATTTGTCTTATTTTAATAACTATTTATAATTCTGCCAATCAATTTTTTTATATCATATTGCTCATTGACAATGGCTTTTAAATTTTTGGTCATTTGCAGTTTTTTATCTTCGGCCATTTCCCTTAATCTGATTATTTTCTCCGCCAATTCAAATTCGCTGGCTTTTGTCAAAATCAAATCAGACTTATAATTTTCAAGTATATTCGCAAAAGTTTCGTTTAATAAAATCACCGGCAACCCGCCAGCCATCGATTCCAAGACGGCTTTATCCATGCCTCCGGTCGGGCATAAATTAACGCTCAAATCCGCTCTTTGATAGACTTCGGCGATATCTTTATGCGGAACACTGCCGCAAAAATTTATATAATTTTCCAGCTTATTACTTTTAATTATCCAAATTAATTCATCTTGATAAACCTGATCATCTTGATAAACCGGGCTACCCACTAAATCAACTTTGATATTTTTTATACTATTTTTATTCACTAAAAAATTTATAGCTTCAATTAATAGTTTCTGATTCTTAATTCTACTAATCCTGCCGACATAAATAATTCTAAAATTTTCCCGGTGGTCCGGCCTAGGGCTATAACTGAATTGCTCCAGATCAATTCCATGGCCGATTATTTTTAGCTTCTTGCTTGGCAGATTAAAACTTTCTTCGGAGGATGTAAATATAATGTTAGCTAATAATTCAGCTAATCTTAGCTGAAAACTAACTTCTTTATGCACATACCATAGCCCAATTTTTTTGCCGGTTAATCTCCAAAGCAATCCGCCCATTATAACATATTCTTTATTCATGTGCGCAAAAACCGTATCATAATTTTTTCTCTCGCTCCAGATATATTTATAAAACCTGAATAAATATTTTAATTTTGATTGGCCCGCCTCTTTGCCGAGCGATAAGACTTTAACATTTTCCGGCAAATGATATTCGCCGACTCCCAAAGCAACTACCGTAACTTTTTCCGCGCAGTTCGCGAACTCATAAATCCAGCCGTGGAAAAATCCCAACAGGTCATCGTTTTGATCTACTTTTTGTGTTATCACCAACAATTTCATATATTACTTTACGCAAAATATATTGTAGCCGCTAGTCTGCTTACTGGCCAATAACTTAAAAAACTTGTCAACATAGTTAAAAATTCCGGTCCTTTTGGAAAAAAATGGAAATAAATTCATCAGGGTCGCCAAAGCTCCGCGGACATTTTGTATCTCCACGTTTTTAAAATCTTTGGCCAAATAACTCACGCCGTCATAAGTAAAACGGTAAAAATCTTTATAATAACCGGGCAAGGGATGATAATAAAACAGAAAAGGCACATAAATAAAACAAAAGCCGCCGGGCTTAAGCACCCGATAAATTTCACTTACCGCCTGGAGCGGATTTTCCACGTGCTGCAAAACCGCGATGCAAATAATAGCGTCCACGCTATTGTCTTGAAGCGATAATTGATGGATATCGGAAATTATATCGGGATGATAATCGCCAACTTTATCCAAGATTTTATAATCGACATTTTTTAAATACGGCTTTAGCCAGGAATTTGCTTCAGAAATTTTATTACCCCGACTGGCGTCTAGGCGCAAACCGCCGCCGATGTCAATAATATATTTTTTTTTCGTAAAAATTTCTGTTAATTTTTCTTTGATAAATTTATCCCAGGGGGTATTCGTATAATTAATTTTTAGAGAATTTAATCGCTTTTTTCCAGCCTGCTTCATAAAGTTGGAGCGTTGCTTCTTGATTGGGCAAATTCTTTATCGCCGTGGCCGCGCCTTGGCCCAATTTATTTCTTAAGGCTTCATCTTCGATTAAATTAAGCATAGCGCCGGCCAATTTTTTCTTATCGCCCGGTTCAATTATCAAACCGCTTTGGCCGTTAATTATTACTTCGCCGGCGCAACCCACGTCAGTCATGATGATGGGCAACCCGAAACTGGCAGCTTCAACTACCGCCAGGCCCCAGCCCTCATAATTTGAAGTTAATAAAAACGCGTCAGCTTGGGCATAATACGACGCTACATCTTTCTGCCAGCCCAACAATTTTATATTAATTTCCAATTTCCAATTTCCAATTTCCAATTTCAATTTTTCTTTTTCCGGGCCATCTCCGATAATCCATAATTCCGCGCTGGGATATTTTTTCACCACTTCCGCCATGGCCTCAATCTGCATGCCGATATTCTTTACTTCTACTGATCGGCCAACAGTTAAAAATATAAATCTATCATTCGTTTTTTTTATTTTTGCTTTATCAGGCCTGGCGGCCAATTCGGAAAATATCGGCACTACCGTAATTTTTCTCTCCGGCACGGAAAATTCCGACATTAACTGTTTTTTTACCCGCTGACTGACTGCTCTTACCGCAGCGGCGCGAGGAATATTGAATTTAGCCAAATATTTTCTGATTCCCTGAAATTTTTCAAAGCCATGCACTTGCATTTCAAAACTAATTGTAAAACTTTTAGCTAAAATCAAGAAGAGAAAACCCAAAAAATCGGCGGCCGGCGAACTTATTAAATTAAGGCGACGCCGTTTAATTATTTTGCTGGCCAAAAATAAAACATAAAAAAAATTAAGCGCTTTATTCTTAAATTTCGTCGGATAAATGAAGAGATTGCCCAGCCGCCGGAATTTGCCCCGTCCGATAACTATAATATGGTACTCTTCGCACCTGGCGGCATATTCCGCCTGTCTGGTTTGAGTAATTGAACCGGGATTTAAAATTGAACTGTCAAGGCTGAATGACAGCAGCCTTATTTTTTCAAAATCCTGGCGGCCGAGCCCGCCGCCTGTTTGCAAACGTTTAAATATGGCGCTGCTAAAACCCAGCTTGCCTTTAAATTCCGCCGGCCCGGTATCGCTGGCGATGGTGTTGCGGCATAAATTGTATAAAAAACTTTCTAAATTAACCACGCCCTCATTAACTCCCACCGCCAATTTAAAACCGCTTTTTTTAACAACCTCAACTGTCTGCTCACTAAAATCGCCGCGCGGATAGGCAAAAAACAGGCGAGTTTTGCCTATAATACCTTCTAAATATTTTTTGGAGTCATTGATTTCTTTTTCGGCCGAAGCCAAATCTAGCCGAGTTAATTCAAAGTGATTAGCCGTATGAGGCTCGATATCGGCCAATTTTGAACTGGCCAGTTTTTTTAGTTCGCCCTCGCTTAACACCGCCTTGGGCGAATTTTCCGAATTATCAATATAGCCGCCGATATAATTTGTGGAAATAAAAAATGTCGCGGGAAAATCATATTTTTCCAAAATCGGCAAAGCATTATGCAACTGCGAGCGCAAACCGTCGTCAAAAGTTAATACCACCGTTTTGGGCGGAATGGCTGTTTGGCTTGACAACAATTCGCTTAATTCGGCCAGACTGATAACGTGATACTTTCCGGAATGCAAAAAATTCATCTGTTGTTCAAAATTTTTCCGGCTGACGGATAAATATAAGCCGTCCGAGTCAATTGAATGGTAAAGCAAAATCACCGCCCGGTTTTTCGGTAAAAAAATATTGATAAAATTAAGCCAATAATAAATAAATTGTTTTAAAAAATGTTTCATCTTATCGTTTTTTTAAAACCAAAAAATATTCTCTTCTGAAAACGGGCAGATAAAAAGCGGCTAAAACCGATAAGCCATACCAGAATTTATTTCCATAATAATCGCCGAAATAAAAACAGTCCAAAATTTCCAAATCGTTAATTTCCGCGAATTTTTCTCCGCTGTCTTCCCTTAATAATTTCGCTATGGCCTGGGGCGGATAGGGCTTAACGTGCCCGAAAGTGTTCCAAAATTTCTTAGTCGGCATTTCTGAACTTAAGACCGCCAGGCCGCCGGGCTTAAGCGCTCTTTTAATTTCCAGGAGCAGGCCGCGGGCGCTCTCAATTTCCAAATGTTCTATGACGTTCCGGCAATGCACCGCCTCAAACGCGCCATCGGCAAAATCTAAATTTGTTACGTCATTCATTTTTACTTTATAGCCCGCGGCCGCCAATTCCTTGACGACCGCTGGATTGGCGTCAATACCGTAAATTTTTTCTTTATTATTCTTTAAAAATTCTCCTTGGCCGCAACCAATATCAAGCACGGCCTTATCTTTAAAATAAAACTCATACAAAAAATCTTTTTTTGCCAATTTTTTTCTTAAAATATAAAAAAATGACGGCTTAGACATAGTAAGATTATTAAGTAGTCGCCCTTTTCGCCAGCTTAAATTCAATCGGCCAGGCGAAAAATTTTAATCTCCACCTTAATTGGCAGAGCAGGACAAAAGCCAATTTAACCAGCCGCGGCGCTTTGACCGACGAACCCATGGCGCTCTTTAGGCTATGGGCGCCGAAACGCACATAAGCTTCCATGGACTCCACAAAATCCTTATGGCGCACCCAGGGAAAATTTCGCACGGTTAAGTAATTTAATTCGTTTTCTATTAAATGCGCCCACTCTGCCAGATCGCGCGGCTCCCGCCAGCCGCTGGCAAGGCACTCCTGATACAAAATTGAACCCGGATACGGCCGAAACGCTTGTGGCCCCAAAATTTGCACCTGGTCGCTCAACTTAATCAGTTTATCAATTAAATCAAGCGTCATCAGCATGTCTGGTTTGCTTTCGCCGGGCAAACCGATCATGAATGAATATTGCGGGATAATGCCGTGTTTTAAGCACTGCTTGGCCGAATAAATAATCTGTTCCGGTTTAATGTCCTTTTTGATCTTGGCTAAAATAGCCGGACTACCCGACTCGGCGCCGAACGACAATAAATAACAGCCTGATTTTTTTAATTTTCCCATAAATTCATCGCCAATCATCCCTTCCCTGATATAATCGGCGCGAACGGTCGTCTCCCAGCTAATATTCAAATTCTCGGTAATTAAGCCATCAATAATCGCTTTGGCGCGGTTAAAGTCAACAAAAAAATTTTCATCCCAAAACCTTAAAGGCTTGCCCGCGAAATACGGTTTACTTTTTATGATTCGTAAATCTGCCAATACCTGTTCCGCGGTTCGCGCCCGCCAGCGATTTTGTAAAATAGCGTTAATACAGAAAGTGCAGCGATGGGGACAGCCGCGCGAAGTCAGCGACGGAATCAAATATAATTTTTCCAGAATTTCTGGCGGCACTAATTCCCACTTAAATAAGGGCATTTGGGCTGGCTGGCATAATTCTCTTCTGGGGTTAACGATTATTTTTTCTCCCTCCTTATATAATATGCCCTTTATCTCGGTTAAATTTTTGCCGCTGGCGATTTCATAAAAGGTTTCTTCGCCCTCGCCAACTATTACTATATCAACCAGTTTATGCTTAACGGTTTGCTCCGGGAAAAAAGTCGGGTGAGCGCCGCCCCAGATGATTTTACGCCCCGGGTTGATTTTTCTGATTAGCCGTGAAATTTCCAAGGCGCCGGGCAGCTGGGTAGTCATGACCGAAAGGCCAGCGTAATCGCCTTGGGCGGCTTCTCTTTCCAGCTCCGCCAAAAAATTTTTTTGCCTAGCCCCGTCCAAAATTTTAACTGGCACGCCTTTGGCGTCCAGATAGGTCGCGATGCTCAACAAGCCGACTGAAACCGAACTGTCATAATTGGCCTTGGCGATATTGAACGGCGGATTAATTAACAAAACTTTATTGCCCATAAACATTTTTAAAAATTTCCAGATGCTCCCTTGCCACCAGGCTCCATTCGCGCCACAAAGAATTAAACTTTTGCAGCCTTGAGGCGTAAGCGGAAAGATTATTATCATCAAGCAAATATTCAACTTTCTCTCTAATATCTTCTTCCACCAGCGGATCAACCGTTAAGAGCTGCTTAGTTATTTCCCTGTCTAAGCCGTTCTCCTTGGTTAAAACAACCGGTTTAGCCAAGCTAATACACTCCAAAATTAAATTCGGGCTAATTTCAGTTAGCGAAGGCAGAATAAAAAAACGGCAGCCGGAAATAATACCCATTAATACTTTATGTTCTACGACGCCCTTAAGCTTAACTTTAGCCGTAGCGCCAAGATCAATAATCAGTTGTTGTAATTTTTTTTCTTCCGGTCCATTGCCAAAAAGCAACAGATTTATTTTTGCTTGTTTGATTTTAACAAAAGCCTTGATTAATCTTTCTAAATTTTTAAGCCCAATCAGCCGGCCGGCAAAAACAATTGAATCTTTAAAACGCGAATCAGCTTGAACCTTAATCGCCGGTAGGGCATTGGCTAAAATTTTGGTTTTCAACGGCGCGACTCCATAGTATTTGCTGTAAATTTCCGCCTGTAGCCTGGTTGAAAAAATTATAAAATCAATTTTTTTTAACAACCAACGGCAAAAATAAATTAAAAATTTTTCCCTGGCTGTTTTTTCCTCTTGGTAATACTGGGACAAAAAAGCCTTAGTCCAGCCGTTATGGTAGGCTTTTTCCCAGAGAAAGTCGCCGCCGGTTCTAAAGACGACTTTTTTTCCTCTTAACTTCGCGGCCAAAGTCGCCGGCAACCCGGCGCTCATTAAATCAAGCGTATAAACAATATCCGCCCATTGGCTTAATTTCCAGCACTGCCGGAAAAAAATCAGATAGCGCGAAATAATATTTTTCTTCCTGCTGACAAAGACAGCTTCCTCTTTTTCGTCAAAACCAGATTCGCCATAGGCGATAATTTTAACCGCGCAGCCAAGCTTCTTGAGTTCTCGCGACAACTTTTCCGCGTAGGTAGCCGGTCCGCCGATATCGGGCGGATAGATGCCGGTCGCTATCAGAACTTTTAAATTGGCTGTTTCACCGGCCGGTTGATTATTAAATATAAAAAATTTATAAACCAAATAGCTTTCAACGGCAATCAGGGCGCTGGCGATTATCTGCGCCAGCATATACCAGACTTTTAAGCCATCAACTAAACTATACATCAATAGGCCGTTTAGCCCCAAATTAGTAAGGGCCACGCCGAAATAAACGGCCATTTGCCTGTAAATAATTTCCTTATTGCCGTCCCGGAATGTCCAAAATTTCTGCAGAAAAAAGCTCACAAAAAAAGAAACGATAAAGGCTAAGCTGGTGGAAAACAAATACCAAATGCCGAAAAATTCGGTCAGGACATACAATAAGGCTAAGTTGGTAAAAGCGCCGGCGCCGCCGGCGATTAAATATTTAATTATTCGTTTATATTTTAAGAGTAAATCCATAATCATTATCTTCTTAAGCCGAACCTGATGATGTGCCAGAAAGCGGCCAAACCGTCTTTCCAGCCGATCTTTTTTCCTTCCTCGTAAGTCCGACCGGCGTAAGTTATGCCCACTTCATAAACTCTAAATTTATTTTTCCCCACCAACATGGTAATTTCCGGCTCAAAGCCAAACCGGTCGGAAATCAAATGCGGCAAAATTTTATCCAGGACCTGACGCGAAAAGACTTTATAGCCGGTTTCCATGTCGCTTAAATTAAGATTGCTTAAAACATTGGCCATAGTGGTAAGAAATTTGTTGGCCAGATAATGCCAAAAGTACAAAACCCGCCGCGCCTCGGAGCCGATTAAGCGGGAGCCGTAAACCACCTCAGCCTTGCCGTCCATGATTGGCTTAATTAATTTGCCATATTCCGCCGGTTCATATTCCAAATCAGCGTCCTGAATAATAATAATGTCGCCCGTGGCCTCTCTGAAGCCGCGCCGCAAAGCCGCGCCCTTGCCTTGGTTTTTTCCCTGAAAATATATTTTATATTTATCGGCCGGCAAACCCTCCAAAATCTCGCGCGTGCCGTCGGTTGAGCCGTCGTCCACGATGACAACTTCTTTTTCCAGCGGCAAAGCCACCGCTTCAATCTTTTTTAAAATTTCCTTGATAGTATTTTTTTCATTAAAAACCGGAATGATGACAGAAAGTTTAGGCATAATTATTTAATTATATTATTAAAAATATTTCTCATTTTAACCGCGATCAAATCCCAATTATAATTTTTTACCACCAGATTCTTGGCATTAAAAATAATTTTTTTTGATAACTCTTTGTTGTCTAAATATTGTCTAATTTTTTCAGCGATGCTATGAGGATTATCAACTTGGCAGAACAAGCCGGTTTCGCCATCTTTTAAAAAATCAACGATGCCGCCAACCGAGGTAGCGATAACCGGCACGCCAGCGGCCATAGCTTCAAGAAAAGCGATCCCTTGGCCTTCAGAAAGTGATGGCCGGACAAACACGTCCGAAACAGCCAAATATTTAGGCAAATCATCATTATCATAAGCGCCTTTAAAAATAATCCGGCCATCCAACTTTAACTCTACCGCCAAATTTTCCAGCATTTTTCTATCCGGCCCGTCGCCTAAAACCAGCAATTTAACATTATCCGGCAAGTAGACCAAAGATTTAATAATATCATCAACCGCGTTTTTCTTAACCAAACGCGAGGCGGTAATTATGATTTTTTCAAAATCCGCAATTTTTAATTCATTTTTTAATTCTTCAACTTTAAACTTTAAACTTTCAACTTTAAACTTTTCCGCGTCCACGCCGTTTGGCACCACCTCAAGCGCTCCTCGGTATCCCATTTCCCGCGCGAAACCGACCAGATAATTGGAAATGACTTGAATAAAATCGGCTTTAGTGAAAATCCTTTTAAACAGCGGAAAAACAAAAAAAACTTTTTTCTTAATTTCGGCAATCGGGTCGCCCTCCTGCAAGGTCAGAAGATATGGCACATTTTTGTGGCGGATTTTAAAAAACATGGCGGCGAAACCGGCGAAAGCCGCCATCATCGCCCACAGGCCGTCATATTTATTCCGGCGGTGCAGACGACAGGCTTTGGCGCAAGCCAAAAAGGGAAAAAAATATTTATTCAATTTTAGCGGCCACTTAACTAA
Source organism: bacterium (Candidatus Gribaldobacteria) CG10_big_fil_rev_8_21_14_0_10_41_12 (assembly GCA_002773545.1). Lineage (GTDB taxonomy): Bacteria > Patescibacteriota > Minisyncoccia > Minisyncoccales > CG1-02-41-26 > CG1-02-41-26. The sequence goes on from PFAV01000001.1 coordinate 12,112, forward strand.
ATCGGCCATGGTCGGATTATTTGTAAAAAAACCCAGGCGGTAAATATTGATATTTCCCAGCCGTTCGAATTTGGGCCAGCGGCTCGAAAAACGCAAAGTTATCATGTCAAATTCCATCTCCCCGATTCTGTCGGTAATTTCTTTAACCGCGATTTCGGCGCCGCCGACCATTGGCAAGTAGGCAGTAGAAAATATTAAAATTTTTTTCACATTATTATTTTTCTAAAATAATCTATGGTCTTAATCAGGCCTTGCTCCAACTTCGTTTCCGGCTGCCAATTTAATTTTTCTTTAGCCAAACTGATATCGGGTCGTCTTTGCTTCGGGTCGTCTTCGGGCAAAGCTTTATAAATGATTTTACTTTTGCTTTCCGGGATTAACTTTAAAATCTTTTGCGCCAGCTCCGCTATGCTGAATTCTTCCTGATTCCCCAGATTAACCGGTCCGGTAAAATCCTCTTTATTCATGAGTTTTACGAGGCCGTCCACTAAATCTGAAACATAACAAAATGATCTTGTTTGAGCGCCATCGCCGTAGATAGTAATGTCGTCATCCGCCAATGCTTGCGTAATAAAA
>PFAV01000001.1:12711-13464 GCA_002773545.1 bacterium (Candidatus Gribaldobacteria) CG10_big_fil_rev_8_21_14_0_10_41_12
TAATAAAATTAGAAACCACGCGGCCGTCATTTTTCGCCATGTTCGGCCCGTAAATATTAAAAATTCTGGCCACGCGAATTTCCAAATTATATTTGCGGTAATAATCAAAGAATAAAGTTTCGGCCACGCGCTTGCCTTCGTCGTAACAGGCCCTGGGCCCGATTGGGTTAACATTGCCCCAATAACTTTCTTTTTGCGGATGCTCGGCCGGGTCGCCGTAAACTTCCGAGGTTGAAGCCTGTAAAATTCGCTCTCCGTGCAACTTAGCCATACCCAGCATATTAATCACGCCGATAGTAGTAGTTTTAACCGTCCTGATAGGATTAAGCTGATAACCGATTGGCGAGGCCGGGCACGCCAGATTATAAATCTGATCAATTTTTTCATCTGTAAAAAACGGCTCAATAATATCATGTTCAATTAGCTGGAAATTTTTTTGCGTCAGCCAGGGCTCAATATTTTTTTTGCTCCCGGTGAAAAAATTATCCAGGCAAATTACTTGGTTGCCTTGCTTTAACAATTTTTCGCATAAATGAGAACCGATAAAGCCGGCGCCGCCGGTTATTAAAATTGTTTTTTGTTTTTTCATATAATTAACCAGCTAAAGCCTTAAGATTAGTTTCCACGACTTTATCCCAAATAAAATCATTTTTTAATTTTTCCCCGGAATTATTTTTTAATTTTTTTATTAATTCTTGATCGGTTAAAACTCTTCTTATAGCGGCCAAAAGCTGCTCTTCGTTGCCAAAATCA
>PFAV01000001.1:13479-14434 GCA_002773545.1 bacterium (Candidatus Gribaldobacteria) CG10_big_fil_rev_8_21_14_0_10_41_12
AAAGCTGCTCTTCGTTGCCAAAATCAACCAGCAGTCCGTTAAAACCATCTTCCACTATTTCTATATTACCGCCCGCCCGGCTGGCCACGATCGGCGTTTTACAATATAGAGCTTCCAACAAAGTATGGGCGATGCCGTCCCAATGCGAATAATTTACAAAGGCGTCAGCGGACAGAAACCAAGGCAATACCTGATTTCTCGGCAAATTGCCAAGTAATTTTATATCCAGACCATACTTTTCAGTTAGCTCAGAGCTTTGTTTTTTTAAATTTTCATATTCCGGACCGCCGCCGATACAGACGAAAGAAAATTCGTTGACGCTTTCTTTAAGGCGCGGCAGAAGCGCCATAATCCGGCCGACTCCTTTTCGAGGCACTAGCCGCGAAACCGATAAAATTACTTTCTCTTTTAATTGATATTCGCGCTTAAATTTTTCCTTATCAAAATTTTCCGGCAACGGCAGGTATTCCACTGAATTATGCACCACTAAAATCCGTTCCTCTTTTACGCCAAAGCTTATTAGCAGCCTTTTAAAAAAATAACTGTCGGTAACAACCCAGCGGCAATTGCGCAAAGTGGCATTACGAAAAAATTTTACCAGCTGGTTGCGAAAGCTTATGTAATCTTTTTGAAATTCAAAAACATCTTTATCGGTTTGGCCTTTGTTGTTAGCCGTTTCCCAAGCTGAATCGCCGGTAAAACGCGCGATTTGCCTGCGCCCTAAAATTTTACTCGCTATCATAGCTGAAAACCCTGGCCAATAAACATCCAAACTATAAATTTGATCACTATTTTTCGCAAGCTTAAGCGCGGTCCAAACCAATTTAATTATAGTTAAAATTTTATTGGTTTTTCTTGAAATTCTAACTACCTTATAGGGAAAATTATCAACTATGTCGCCGTAAGTCAAAACCGTCACTTCATAGCCATGCTCCATTAAAACCGGAATCAAATT
>PFAV01000001.1:14459-15289 GCA_002773545.1 bacterium (Candidatus Gribaldobacteria) CG10_big_fil_rev_8_21_14_0_10_41_12
TCCGGCGGGAATGACCCGGAAATAATTAAAAGCTTGTTTTTAAATTTACCGTCTTCGGCCATATAAAAAAACTTATTTTTTATAATAATCCTTATACCAAATTACAAACTTCTTTAAGCCTTCTTCGATGGAAATTTTAGGTTTATAGCCTAACATCTTTTTCGCTCGATTAATATTAGCCCAAGTCGCGATTAATTCAGTCGGGTTATTGCCTAAATAATTTCTCTTGGCCTTTATGCCTAAATTATTTTCTAAGAGGCTAATAAATTTTTCCAGTTCCACGGTTTTGTTATTTCCCAGGTTAAAGATTTCGTAATTAAAATTTCTTTTAATCACCGCCATAATGCCATCAATAATATCGTCAATATAAGTAAAATCTCTTTTCATTTTGCCAAAATTGTAAATATCGATCGGTTTGCCGGCCGTAATTAAATTCGCAAATTTAAAATAGGCCATGTCCGGACGGCCCCAAGGCCCGTAAGCGGTAAAAAATCTTAAAGCCACGACTTTTAGGCCATGCAAATGATGATAAGCATAACCCATAAGCTCGGTAGCCATTTTTGTAGCGCCGTAAAGCGAAGCCGGGCTATCAATTTTATAAGACTCGGAAAAAGGAATTTTAGCTTTCTCACCATAAACCGAAGACGAAGACGCCAAAATAAATTTTTTTACAGGGACATCTTTAGCCAGTTCCATTAAATTAATCGTCCCCTGGACATTAGTTGTGCCATAAACCCATGGATCAATTAAACTATGGCGCACGCCCGGCTGGGCCGCCAAATGGCAAATTATGCCGATTTTGTGCTTTTTAAAAATTTTTTCCAGCGCTT
>PFAV01000021.1:0-319 GCA_002773545.1 bacterium (Candidatus Gribaldobacteria) CG10_big_fil_rev_8_21_14_0_10_41_12
GAGTTGATTGGCCGTAGAGGCGGCGGGGCTGGGCTTGGCTAGCGGCCAACATGGCGCTTCCATTACCAAGGATAGCGATGGTATCTTGCACGGTTCTTTGTCTCGGGTTCTGCAAGCCAAAGACGGCCAAATTTAGGAGGCCTACAGTATTTCGGCTGGTTTGGATTATCCCGGGGTCGGGCCAGAACACACTTATTTGGCTGAAATCAAAAGGGTCAGATACGAAACAGCCACTGATGTAGAAGCGCTGGAGGCGTTTAGCTTGCTTTCCCGCACCGAAGGAATTATCCCCGCCTTAGAATCGGCCCACGCTTTGGCC
>PFAV01000021.1:342-2547 GCA_002773545.1 bacterium (Candidatus Gribaldobacteria) CG10_big_fil_rev_8_21_14_0_10_41_12
ATGCGCTAAAGACGACATTGTGGTGGTTAATTTGTCAGGTAGGGGAGACAAAGATATGGAGCAATTTTACAAAAATTACAAAAATAATTTATGAGCATCAATCTATTTACTCAAGTATTGCAAAAAAGCCGAGAAGCTCGGCAGGGAATTTTTATGGCTGGCCTAGTGCCTGGTTTTCCTGATTTAGAGACCTGTTTTGAAATAGCCAAAACAATTATTGAGGCGGGAGCCGATATTTTGGAGCTGTCTGCTTCTTTTTCCGACCCGGTGGCTGACGGGCCAACCCTGCAACAAGCCCATCAGCATGTCTTAAAACAAGGCATTACCAAAAAACAAGTTTTTCAGTTATACAAAAAAATTCGTTCGGCCTTTCCGGACATTCCTTTATTTGTGATTGAATACGCCAATTGTGTTTATCGCCCCGGTATAAATGAATACTATCGGCAATTGGCTGAAAGCGGCGTGGACGGTTTGTTAATTCCTGATTTATCGCTGGAAGAATCAGCGCCGTTTTTATCAGCGGCGAACGAGCATAAAATAAGCCAGATTTTTATTGTCGCCCCCACCACCCCTAATGAACGGATAATAAAAATAAACCAGGCCAGCTCTGTTTTTCTGTATCTAGTCACAGTAACCGGCGTTACTGGCCAGCGCGAACAATTTCTCCAAGAAACAGCCGGCTTTATTAAAAAAGTAAAGCAAATAACACCCCTGCCCCTAATCGCTGGCTTTGGCATCAGTAAACCAGAACATGTTAAGCAAGCCATATCCGCGGGAGCTGATGGAGTAGTTAGCTGCTCGTCTATTATTAATTTAATTCGTCAAAACATGGCATCATCTCTGCCACGAGAAGCAACAGCGAAACTATTGGCGAACTACATAAATGATATGAAAAAAGCAGGAGCTTAACTGAATTGCAACAAATAAGAACGATCGTTCGTACTTGTTGTAAAATTTTATAGCAAGGTTTGCTTTGCGAGTTGGATTTTGCTAAAACAAAATTATATGGTAAAGATTAAATTTTCTGATGAAAAATTGAAAAAAATCGCTGAAAATTATGGCCTGATAGAGGTCTATCTTTTTGGTTCAAAAATAACTGGATATGAAAGAGAGGGGAGCGACCTTGATGTGGCGGTGAGGTTTCAGAATGGTTTGCCGGCTATAGCTCAAAGAGGGAAAATTTACGGCGATATTTTCGCTGATTTAAGCTCGGTTTTCAAAGGCGAAAAGGTTGACCTTTCGTTTATTGAAGAGACGCCTTTGCATTTGCAGTTTAAGATTGTTGCCCAAGGTGAAATGATTTACAGCAAAGAAAAAATTAAGTCGCTTAATTTTTTGGAAAAAATCGTCAATCAATATCGCGACTATAAATTTTTTATTGATGAATATTTTCAAGGGGTTTTAGCCAGAAAAATATGAACGATAAGCTAACAATTGACCGCGAGAAAATAATCGCTCGCGTTGAAGACATTAAAAACGCGCTTTTGGAATTGGGCAAAATTCCCAATAAAACAATGGCAGATTTCGCGGCGGATAAAAATTATTTTTATTTAGCCAGCTACTGGCTAAGAATCGCCATAGAAGGCGTGTTGACTATTGGCACCCATATACTTTCCCGGATGCCTGCCAACGGCCAACAAAAAAATTATACACAAATTATTTTATCGTTAGCTGATTATGGTATCTTACCCCGAGATTTTGCTCAAAAAATTAAAGGCATGGCCGGTTATCGCAATCGCTTGGCGCGCCTTTATTGGAATGTAAGCAAAGAAGAAGTTTTGAATACTTTGCAAAATGAATTAAGCGATTTTCAGAAATTTGTCGGCTACATTGAAGATTTTTTGGCTAAACAGTAAAATAGCAAAAAGAAACGGCCTACGAAACAAAAAAAATAAAGGGCAGACCTCCTCAGAACTGAACTCAAGTTTTTTGGAGGTCTGCCCTTTATTCTTTTAATTGGTGCCCTTAACCAGATTCGAACTGGTGTTGCTTGATTGAGAATCAAGAGTCCTAGGCCTCTAGACGATAAGGGCTATCGTTGGTTGTAAAGTTATTCCACTTTACCAAAATTGGCTATTTGCTTCAAGAGTTTGTTTTTGTTAAAATAAATTCGTGGTGGTGTTAATAATAAGTACATAAAATTATGCCTGAAGATTTAAATAAAGACAATTTTAGAGAAAGCTTTGAGGACTCCCGGCCCATAAC
>PFAV01000021.1:2596-14390 GCA_002773545.1 bacterium (Candidatus Gribaldobacteria) CG10_big_fil_rev_8_21_14_0_10_41_12
CTTTAGAAAAAGAAAGGGCGCTTATTGAGCAACGACTAGGAGATTATGCTTCGCAAGGCAAGACAGCACCAGCCGTTAAAAACGATGACAAAGTAAAGGTTCTTCAAGAAGCGGAAAAAGTGCGCGACATAAAAGTTGAAGGTCGCAAAATTGAGCGCTTAGTCGGCCTGGCTCAAAAATATAGCGTGGCTTTTGCCATAGAAGTGGCTAAGAAAACCGATGACGCTTGTTTGCTGGATTTATTTCACGACGAATTAGTTAAGCAAAAGTTAAAGCCGTAATATTATGTGGTTAATCTTTGTTATTATCATAGTAATTGTTCTGGCTAGTTTTATTCTGACCAAGCTGATTTTCGCTAAAAAGAAAAAAATTAATCGCTTAAGCCAGAGCTTGGAGATGTCGTTGTTTGAGGTGCGTATGCCTAAATACGAAAGAAAAGAGCAAGATCAAAAGCAAGATTTCAAGGCCTTGATTCAGCAAATGGAGCAGGTTTATGCTAGCTTTCTTTATGTGAGGAAACCATCGCTTAAGCAAAAGTATTTAGGCGGCTATCAAATGCCTCGCGTTATTTTAGAAATTGCTTCCAAAGTAGGGGAGTCAGACATTGCTTTCTATGCGGCTGTGCCTAATTTTATGGAAGGTGGCTTAGAAAAAGCTATTCAGGGTGTTTTCCCACAGGCCATAGTAGAAAAAGTGCCTGGCGATTATACGGTTTTTGAGCCCGAGGCCAAAGTGGCTGGCCGACGAGTTTTTCTAAAAGACAGTTTTTATTTTCCCATCAAAACATTTAAAAGTTTAGAAAAAGACCCTCTTTCTTCTATCACCAACGCCTTAAGTAAAATTAAGCCTGAAGAAGGGGCGGCCATTCAAGTTGTGCTCAAGCCGTCTTTACTTGATATTAAGAAAAAAGAAGAAAGAATTTTGTCAGCCATTGTAGAAAGAGGCCATGGCGTGCGGCTGGCCGTGGCGCAGGCCAACCGCCACTGGACAGCGGCTTGGCTATTTGCTTTTTTAGACGCTTTCTTTACCGCCGGGCCCAAACAACAACAGCAAGAACAAGAAAGGCAGGGCAAGGAAATGCAAAAAGAAAGAACCGCCAATGATTTTATTATTCAGGCGGTTAAAGCCAAAGCCCAAGAACAAATTTTTGAAGTTAATATTCGCTTGGTGGGCGTGGCCCCGGATTTAGGCCGAGCCGAAGAAATTGCCGAGCATATCGCGGGCGCTTTCGCCCAATTTAGCAACACGCTTAATGGTTTCAAAATGGCCAAGGTGAAAAAGAGATGGTTAAAACGATTTCTTTACGATTTTAGCTTCCGAGATTTTAACCCCAAAGAAAAAATTATTTTGAATCTTGAAGAACTAACCAGCGTTTATCATTTTCCCATGCCTCAATTGGAAACGCCCAATATCAAGTGGGCTAAAAATAAAGAAACAACTCCGCCCACTGAATTTTCTGAAACTGTCGGGGCCGGGCTAAACTTAATCGGGCAATCCTCATATCGAGGCGAGGATAAACCAATTTCTTTTGTGTCCAGAGACGACCGTAGACGGCATTTTTATATTGTCGGGCAAACTGGTGTGGGTAAAAGCACCTTACTGCGGGAGATGATTCGCCAAGACATTGAAAAAGGCGAGGGCGTGGGCGTGATTGACCCCAACGGCGACTTAGTTGAAGATATTTTGGCTATTATCCCCAAAGAAAGAGCGGATGATGTGGTTTTGTTTGAATCGTTTGATATGCAACGGCCCTGCGGCTTGAATATGTTGGAATGGAAAACGCCTGACCAAAGGGATTTTGCCATTTCCGAGATGATTGGTATTTATACCAAGCTTTTTCCGCCCGAAATTATCGGCCCGATGTTTGAGCACTATATGAGAAATGCTATGTTGGCTTTGATGGCCGACAAAAATGACCTGGGTACTTTGGCGGAAATTCCCCGCATCTTTACCGACAAGGCCTTTATGGAAAGCAAGGTGGCGCATGTTACCGACCCGTTGGTGCAAACATTTTGGCAGCAAGAATGGTCGCAAACTACCGGCCAAACCAGGTCCGATATGCTTGGTTATGTGGTATCCAAAGTGGGCCGATTTGTGGGCAATGAAATGATGCGCAATATCATTGGCCAGCAAAAAAGCAGTTTTGACTTGGAGGATATAATGAATAATAAAAAGATATTTTTGGCCAATTTGTCTAAGGGTTTAACCGGCGAGATGAACGCGAGTTTGCTGGGCTTAATCTTGGTCTCTAAAATGCAATTAGCCGCTTTCCGCAGAGCTAGCATAGCCCAGGAAGATCGTCAGGATTTCTATTTATACATTGACGAATTTCAAAATTTCACCACCGATAGTATCGCTATTATTTTGTCCGAAGCCAGAAAATACCGCTTAAATTTGATTTTGGCTCACCAGTTTATGCCCCAACTCACCGAACAAATTAGAAACGCGGTTATCGGCAATGTGGGCAGTATCGCTTGCTTTCGGGTGGGCGCGATGGACGCTGAATTTTTAGAAAAACAATTTGAGCCGGAATTTTCCCGCTATGACCTCTTGAACATTGATAACTTTAATTTTGTGGTTAAGATGATGATTAACAATAAAATTTCCTCGCCCTTTAAGGTAAAGACTGTCAAACCGAAAGAGGGCGATATTAATATGGCGCCTTTAATCAAGCAATTATCAAAATTAAAATACGCTCGGCCCCGCAACATCGTGGAAAGAGAAATAGCCGAGCGCACCAAACTAACTTTTTAATGATGAAAAACATAGAGCCAAAAATGAAAATGCGTTTTGCTGATGACGACTGGTCGTCAAGTTTTGACGAACTTAATGAAAAAGAAAACGGCTTGAAAAGCCGTTTAATGGAGGCCAGACGGCAATTGAATATCCTGCGCAGTAATGCCTCAAAGAACGATTTGGAACAAAAATCCGTCATAGAAAAAGCGCAAAAAGCTATGCAGGATTATCGCGAGGCCTTAACCGAGGTAGAGCTTCTAATTAAGCAAAGAAAGACCGGTTCGGCTTAATGAGCCTCTAAATTTTCAAGCCCTCGCAAGGGCGTAGAAAATTTAGTTAGGCGAATTTTACCCCGTGAAGTAGCCCGCCAAGGGCGGGCGCCTACTTCATGGGGTGTAAGAACTCATAAATTCACTCACCCTAACGGGCTCGTTCATTAACGATTTCTAACATGAACAACGATATCATTGTTTTTATTTTATTTTTATTAACAATAGCTGGCCTGGCCGGTGTTATTTTTTATATTAAAAAAATAGCTTCTTCAGCTAAAAATACCAGTCAAGACCAAACCGGATTGGGCATTTTGAAGCAGGACTTAGAAGCCATTAAAAACGAAATCAAAGAGTCCAGGGAACGCAATATGGAATCAATGGAACGCCAGCTGGGCGAAAGCCGCCGCCACACCGAAAAACAACTGCAAGAAAGCCGGCAAATTGTGCGCGATGTGACCGAGCGATTAACTCGGCTTGATGAAACCAACAAGCAAGTAATTGGCTTTGCTGAACAGTTGCAATCGCTGGAAAACATTTTGAAAAACCCCAAACAGCGAGGTAATTTAGGCGAATACACCTTGGAGCTTTTATTAGAGCGCTCTTTTAGCCCCAAACAATACGGCAAGCAGTATCAATTCAAAAACGGCGAAACGGTTGATTTCGCGCTTTTTATTGGTGATAAAATTTTGCCCATTGACTCTAAATTTTCGCTGGAAACCTATAATAAAATCATTCAAGAAAAAGACCAAGCCAAAAGAGAACAGCTGGAAAAAGTTTTTAAGCAAGATCTCAAAAACAGAATTGATGAAACCGCCAAATATATTCGGCCTCAAGAAAACACTTTTAATTTTGCTTTGATGTTTATCCCGGCTGAAGGCATTTATTACGATTTATTGATTAACGAAGTTGGCGCGGTCAACACCCGCGACCTGATTGAATACGCGGTGCAGAAAAAGGTGAGCATTGTTTCACCCAATTCTTTTTACGCTATGTTGCAAACTATTCTGGAAGGGCTCAAGGCGTTTCAAATTGAAAAATCTGCCTTGGAAATTCGCAAAAATGTAGAGGCCTTGGGCGGGCATCTGGTTAAGTTTGACGAGTATATGAAAAAATTAGGCAACCACTTAGACACGGCTTGCGGTTTTTACAACACGGCCTACAAAGAGCTGGGCAAAATTGACAAAGATGTGGTAAAAATAACCGAGGGCGAGCGGCAAATTGAACCATTACAGATTGACAAACCAAGTATTTTAGAGTAATTTTAATTATATGACGCTTCAGCGTCACCCTGAGCACCAGCGAAGGGTCTCTTATATGAGATTCCTCGCTTCGCTCGGAATGACAGCAAACCATCAATTTTTCATTAAACTTATATGTCTTTTGCAGTAATCAAAACCGGCGGGAAGCAATACCTAGTTTCCGAAGGTAAAAAATTAAAAATAGAAAAATTAGAAGCCGAAGAAGGCAAAGAAGTTGTTTTCAACGAGGTTTTATTGTTGGAAGGAAAAAACAAATTGGAAATTGGCTCTCCTTTACTGACTGGCGCAAAAGTGACGGGCAAGGTTTTGAAGCAGGGGCGAGCAGACAAAATAGTAGTTTTCAAGTATAAGCCCAAAAAGCGCTACAAGAAAAAACAAGGCCACCGCCAATCCTTCACCGAGGTGGAAATAACAGGGGTCAACTAATAGCATAAAACTAATAACAAACAAAAAAACTCGCTTTAGCGAGTTTTTTGTTTTGCTTAATTCTAAAGGAATTACAGTGAGCGGAGCGAACGATTCTTGGCAAATTGAAAATTCGTAAATTGAAAATTTACTTCCGGCCCTCCAGGGCGGAAGTGATGGTTTCTTGGTCGGCGTATTCAATTTCGCCGCCGACCGGCAGGCCTCGGCCCAGCTGGGTAAGTTTTACTGCAATTGTTTCTAAACTTCGTTGGATTTTCAAAGCAAGCTGGCGGCCTTCCAAGGTTGGGTCAAGCGCTAAAATAATTTCTTTAATCGCTGATTTTTTTATACGAACGATTAAGTTTTTTAATTGCTGTTCTTCATTATTGGCGTCCCAGATAAAATAAAGGCCTTTGAATTGGCCTGTTTTTTCAATAGTTTCCAAATCAACTTCTTTTTCTATCACGCAAACCACGGCTTGGTCGCGCTGGCTATCCGAGCAAATGGCGCACAAGCCATTAGTTTGTTGTTCGGTTTCATATGACTTGCCGCACCAGTCGCACAGTTTAATTTTGTTTTTTAGGTTTTTAATGGCTTCTAATAAATTATCAACTTCTGATTGGTCGCTTTTAATTAAATAAAAAGCAAACCGTTGGGCGGTTCTCCGTCCAACAGTGGGAAATTTAATAAATAAATCAACTAATTTTTGCGCAGCAGGGGGTAGCATAGTAAAGTATCAAAAATATCTGTGATGCTTAATTTGTGCGATCGCACAAATTAAGCATAACGACTGCTATTTATTCGCCGTATTTTTTATCAAGGTCGCGAAACACCATACGGGCTTCGTCAAAGAAAAGCTCCACTTTGCCCACTGGGCCGTTACGGTGTTTGGCGATAATAATTTCCGCGATGCCCGGCCGCTCGCTATTTTCTTTGTAGCGGTCCTCTCTGTAAATAAACATGACCACATCCGCGTCCTGCTCAATCCCGCCACTCTCGCGCAGGTCGGATAAACGAGGAATGGGTGGCATGCGTTGCTCAACGGCCCGCGACAGTTGCGAAATTACCAAAATAGGAATGTTGAGGTCTTTGGCTAACCCTTTTAGAGCGCGAGAATTTTCAGTAACTTGCTGTACCAAGCTTAGGGAAGGATTGCGGTGTTCCATTAATTGCAAATAGTCAATAATCAAAAGCCCCAAGCCCTTATCAGCAGCTAGTCTTCGTGCCATAGCCCGCATTTGTAAAATACTGGTGCCCGAGGAGTCGTTAATGTAAATAGGCGCGTCGGATAGAATAGACATAGCCGACTGAATTCTTTCAAAGTCGTTGTATTCGCCCTCGTCGGACAGCCGGCCTGTTCTTAACCGCCAAGAGTCAATGTTGGCTTGAGCGGATATTAAGCGGTCAATGATTTGATCTTTGGACATTTCTAAACTAAAAATACCCACTGGAATTTTGCCGAAACAAGCCACATTCTGGGCGATATTAATAGCCAATGACGACTTTCCGATGCTCGGCCTGGCGGCCAAAATAATCATATCGGATTTCTGAAAACCTGAAAGCATATTGTCCAGCGACTTAAAGCCAGTAGAAATACCTCTTAGCCCGCCTTGATTTTTAGAAAGCTCGTCAATTCTTTGCCAGGTTTCTTCTAAGCTGTCTTTGATGTGGCTGAAAGACTGGGTAAGATTTTTTTGAGCGATGCTGAAAATCTTTTTCTCGGCCATATCAAGCAAACTATCTACATCTTCGGTTTCTTGCTGGGCGATTTCTGAAATTTCATAGCCCGCTGAAATGAGTTCCCGCAAAACTCGTTTTTCCTGAACAATTTTAGCGTAATTGGCGATATGGCTGGCTGTGGGCACTATGTTAACTAATTCAGTAAGGTAGGAAGCACCTCCTATTTCGTCCAATTCGTTTCTGATTTTAAGCTTGGCTGAAACACTCAAAATATCAATGGGCTCTCCTTTTTCAAGAAGCTCCAGTATTACTTCATAAATCCTGCAATGCTGGCTCTTATAAAAATCCTTTACTAAAAGAAAATCCACCACTTTATAAATGGAGACGGGATCAATCATTAAGCAACCCAAAAGAGATTTTTCCGCCTCAATATTCTGGGGCGGCAGTTTGTCTTGACTGGTCATATTATGTTTCATTATATCCTTGGTTTGGTTTTTAGCAAGCTTAGCCAGCAACGGGCTGGTAACAAACTGTGGGAAACCTTGATGACCTTTAGCTTGCGCGCTGTAATAAAAAACCCGTCTCTTGGGCGAGTTTCAGTCAATTAAATTCAATAAACAATAATTTTAAACTATTTTTTCCGCTTTTTCTTTTTCTTCTAATCTTTCAACCTTTTCTCTGGTTTTTTCTATGTCATTGTATAAAAAGTTTAATAAATCCTGCGGCTCAATTTTTGATTTTTGAGGGGCTTCTTGATGGCTGTGGGGACACGGCTTAGCTTCTTTGGCCATGGCTGTTTCTATAAAATCAGTTAAATCTTCTCCTCGCAAACCGTGTTGCCAGCCTACATTTTTACGGGCTTCCTTTCCATTTCTGGCAGAAGTTTCGTCCTGTATAGTTGGAAAATTTTCTTTTCCTCTTACTTCAAATTTCGGCGGCATATTTTTATTCTTAAATCTTTTTTATTACTGGACCTTGAGGAGTATCCTCAATTTCATATCCTTGTTTGGCTATTTCATTTCTAATTTCATCAGCTTTAGCCCATTTTTTATCTTGGCGGGTTTTTTCTCTGGCTTGAGATAGCCGGTTAATTTCTACTGGTATTTTTTCTTTTTTAATTTTATCTAAATCCAAGCCAAAAACTTTGTCCATATCCAAAATCAACGAATGTTTTTCTTTGCTTGACAGAGCTGGATCGTTTGTCATTTGCCACATCAACGCCAACGCCTTGGGCGTATTTAAGTCATCACTAATAAAGTCCAGAAATTTCTTTTGATAAGCTTCCTCAAGATTGACCGAGACCGAGGGCAGCCCTCCGCTAATTCCAAGTTGAAGTATTTTCGCGGAAAGGTTTTGCAAAGCGTTCTGGCTAGCTTCTAAGCTTTTCCAGGTAAAATCCATATTTGATCGGTAATGCGCGGTTAAAAACAAATAACGCAGAGATAGGGGATTAAACCCTTTTTTTATTAAATCGTCTAAGTTAACAACATTGCCGATTGATTTGCTTATCTTGCCGCCTTCAATGTTTAAGAACTCGCCGTGCAGCCAATAATTGGCCATTATTTTGCCATAAGCCCCTTGGGCTTGGGAGATTTCATTAGTATGGTGAATTTGAATGTGGTCAATGCCGCCGCAATGAATGTCAAAGGGAATACCTAAATTTTTAATACTCATCACCACGCATTCGGTGTGCCAGCCCGGAAAGCCGCGGCCCCAAGGCGAATCCCATTCCATTTGCCGCTGAACGCCCGGGCCGGTTAGTTTCCATAAAGCGAAGTCCGTGATATTTTTTTTGCCTGCCGCTCCCTCAATTCTAGCTTTGGCTTTTAGTTCTATTGGTTTTTTATTGCCCCGCAAAACGCCATAATTTTTTAATTTTGAAGTATCAAAATAAACGCCGTCAGCAATTTGGTAAGTAAAGCCCTTTTGCTCTAAAATTTTAATTAAATCAATTTGCTCTTTGATGGTGTCGGTGGCTTTAACCCAAACTGTCGGCTCTTTGATGTTTAAGTTTTTTAAGTCATTCTGAAAATGCTTAGTGTAAAAATCAGCCACTTCCCAGACCGTTTTATTTTCCCGCAAAGCGCTTTTTTCCAGCTTGTCCTCGCCCGTGTCAGCGTCAGAGGTTAAATGCCCCACATCAGTAATGTTCATAATATGCTTCACAGCATAGTTGTTATAAAGCAAAACCCTTTTGAGAATATCCTCAAAAAAATAAGTTCGCAAATTACCAATGTGGCTGAACCAATAAACCGTTGGCCCGCAGGTGTAAATCCCGACTGTTTTGGCCTCAATTGGCTTAAACTCCTCTTTTTTTCTTGTAAGGGTATTGTAAAGCTTAATCATATTTTGATTTTTTTATTATAATCTTTTTTGCTTTTTTGTTCAAATTTTGCTAAATTAAAAAAATGTCAAACTTAGTCATATATAGAAAATACCGACCCAAAACCTTCAGCGAGGTTATCGGCCAAGAGCATGTCATCAGAACCATCACCAACGCCATCAAAGAAAATATGGTGTCGCATGGTTATCTTTTCGCTGGCCCGCACGGCACCGGCAAAACTACCTTAGCGCGGCTTTTGGCTAAGGCCTTGAATTGCCAACAACGAAAAGACGGCCAGTTTGAGCCGTGCAATCAGTGCGACTCGTGCTTGGAAATCAATCAGGGCAACGCCATTGACCTGATTGAAATAGACGCCGCCAGCAATCGCGGCATTGACGAAATCCGTGAGCTCAAAGAGGGGATTCGTTTTCGGCCAGCCAAGTCAAAGTATAAGGTGTTTATTTTGGACGAGGCGCATCAGCTATCCAAAGACGCCGCCAACGCTTTGTTAAAAACATTGGAAGAGCCGCCCAGCCACGCTGTGTTTATTCTAGCCACCACCGAGAGTCATAAAATGATCCCGACAATTTTATCCCGTTGTCAAACCTTTGATTTCAGAAAACTGCAAATGCCAGAAATTATCGCTCGTTTGGAAACTATCTTAAAGCAAGAAAAAATTTCTTATGAGCCCGAAGTTGTTAAGCTGATAGCCAGCCAGGCCTCGGGAGCCATGAGAGACGCGGAATCATTGCTTGACGAAGTGGTTAGCTTTACCGGCCAGAACGGCAAAATTGCCTTAAAAGAAGTGCAGATTTTGCTGGGGCTGTCCGATAGAGGGGCTATTTTTCAATTTATAAATTTTCTCAAAGACAAAAAAGCCAAAGAGGCCATTGAATTTATTGACCAATCAATCCACAAAGCAGTCGACCCCAAAGAGTTTATCCGAGCGGTTATTCAGCATTTGCGAGAATTTTTACTTTTGAAAATTGATATTCAATTGCAAAGCCCGATAGTGTTGTCGCTCACCAGCGAAGAAAAAAAGCAATTCATTGATTTGGCCGGAGGCTTTACCGAGCAGCAAATAAAAGCAATGTTGGAAAAGTTTATGGAAGCTGAAAACAAAATGCGAACCGCCACTATTTTACAGCTTCCCTTAGAGCTGGCCATAGTTGAAATCTGCCTGGGGAAGTGATTGAGTCATTAAGTCATTAAGTCATTAAGTGATTAAGTGTATGAGTAATATAAAATCATTTCAGGATTTAAATATTTGGAAGGAAGCTCATCGATTGGCTATAGAGATTTACAAAATCACGAATAATTTTCCGAAAGAAGAAATCTATGGGTTGACTCCTCAATTAAGGAGAGCAAGTGTTTCAATTCCGAGCAATATTGCAGAGGGAATGGGGAGAAATACAACGAAAGAATTGCTGAATTTTCTTTATAACGCGCGTGGCTCGCTATCTGAAGTTTTATACCAATTATTGTTAGCAAATGACTTGAAATATATTGAGGAAAGCGTATATAGAAATATGGACGAAAGATATAACGGACTTGGTAAGGGAATTAATGTTTTTATTTCTAAACTAAAGAACAAGTGATCAAGTAAGTAAATAAGTCCTTAGTCATTGAGATGGTTGCAAAACTATTCCTGCTGCAATTTTATCTTTTCGGCTGCGTCATCGTCAGACTTCGCAAAATGCTTTTCGCCGTAGCTGGGCTACGGCCTCAAAACATTTTGCTCGTCTTCCTCGCCTCGCTCGAAAATCTAAAATTTCGCTACGAAATAGTTTTGCAACCATCTCATTGAGCCACTTAGGCACTCAATCACTTGATGACTCAATCACTTGATGACTCAATCACTTGTATTGTATTGCGGGATGGTGTAACGGTAACACATTTGGCTTTGAACCAAAAGACTCTAGGTCCGATTCCTAGTCCCGCAGCTGATTAAAATATTTTATTGTAACCATTTCTATGTATCATGTCTATATCATTGA
Organism: bacterium (Candidatus Gribaldobacteria) CG10_big_fil_rev_8_21_14_0_10_41_12; assembly: GCA_002773545.1. Taxonomy (GTDB): domain Bacteria; phylum Patescibacteriota; class Minisyncoccia; order Minisyncoccales; family CG1-02-41-26; genus CG1-02-41-26. Next base: position 13,269 of record PFAV01000021.1, read on the forward strand.
ATGTAATGACGGCGCTCTCTATACCGGCATTACCACCGATGTAGGCCGCCGGTTCCAAGAACACCGCTTGGGTAAGGGCGGCGCCTATACCCGAGCCAACAAAGCAAAAAAATTGCTCTACACCGAAGAATGCCAAAACAGAAGCTCGACCCTAAAACGCGAAGCCGAAATTAAGAGTTGGCCCCGCCAGAAAAAACTGGCGTTGATTAAAATGAAAAAATAAACGAGAAGAGTTATGGACTTATATCAAAACATAGCAAAAATTATAAAGCGGGAGATTTGCGACAGCGAGGAAACCTACCGCGAGTTTTGCCAACGGCTGGAGCAGGGGAGCTTAACCCGAGATGAAAACCCCTTAACGCATTTTGGCACTTTTTTCTTGCCTTTTAATCCAAAAAACAAACAATTATTTTTAGCGCATCACAAAAAATCAGGGCTATGGATAGCGCCGGGCGGGCATATTGATAAAGGCGAGATACTGCTGGAAACTCTTAACAGGGAAATCTGGGAAGAGTTGGGCGTTAAAGACCATTTCAAAGAAGCGCCTAACCCATTTTTATTAACAATTACCAGAATCAATAACACTACCCAACCCTGCAAAACCCACTATGATATTTGGTATTTAATGACTACCGACGGAGCAAATTTTAATGTTGACCCTCAAGAATTTTATAGCACTAAATGGCTAAGCATAGATGAAGCGCGAAAAATAGTTACAGCCCCCACTAATATAACAGCCCTAAAAATGTTATGACAATGCAAGAAATTTTTAAGAGAGTGAACGGCTGGCCAGAAGAGCTAGGGCCAAACCAAGAAAAAGAAAAACAACTTGAGATTTTGAATCTTTTTGAATTGAGCGAAGAGCAAAAAGAAAAACTGCGGAGCGCAGTGGAAACGGCTGATGGTAGAATTATTATGGCGGTGCATCCATTTTTTAGAGAGAATGACCTATAAGCCAAGACAATAGTTTCTCAAAAACAATATAAAAAGGCCAAAAGCCGGCTGGCTCGCTTAAAAATTAAAGAAGCAGTGCCGCCGTTTATAATCCTGGAAGAGCAAAAGAATATTCATTTGCTGGAGAAGCATTTAATTTCGTTTTTAGGCAAGGCGGCTACGGGAGAA
>PFAV01000021.1:14475-15023 GCA_002773545.1 bacterium (Candidatus Gribaldobacteria) CG10_big_fil_rev_8_21_14_0_10_41_12
CTACCTTTGTGCAAGAGGTCATTCAATACCAAGTAAAGTCCCAGTTTCTCTTCAAATGATACCCTTTTCGCTAGGTTTAAAAGGAGTTTTCTTTATTAACCCTACCTTAGCCTTTTATATAAAGGCTGGGCCTAATTGGATAGGTCTTAAAGAAAATAGTGATTATACCTACTTTAAGAATGGTGTATTTAAATATACCTTTGGCGCAACATTTGGAGCAGGTTTTCTTATTCATGTTTATGAAAATTTTTCTCTCGATTTATTTTCCAATTATATTTACGGGAGAAAAAGTTACGTAGACAAATACAGTAATATAAGGATAAAAAGATATTTCGGAGGATTTCAATTTGGAGCCGGATTATCTTTTTCTTATTAACATTCCGCCACAAATATGATCACAGTAAACTTCATAATATATTTTGAGGTCTAATATGCTAGTGATTCCATCTACTTAAACTACGTATTTTCCTGACAAAAAACCAGTGCATCCAACGAGGTACTTTCATCTGCTTTAAGATAGCTCTAACTTTCTCAATCATTTGATCGCA
>PFAV01000061.1 GCA_002773545.1 bacterium (Candidatus Gribaldobacteria) CG10_big_fil_rev_8_21_14_0_10_41_12
TAAAAATTTCCAGAGTGCCCTGCTTGTGCGCCCATTGCTTGATGTAGGCAGTATCTACTTTAGAAATTCTTAAAACTGATTTGACATCTTCTAAGTGGCGAAATGATTCGCCCCCTTGGCACCATTTTAATTTGACAATTATCAAATCCTCGGGAGCTATAATGGAAATGGTTTGGCCAAAAATTTTTTTCTTTAACGCCCGGCTGAATTCTAAAACTTTATGGGGGTCTTTTTTGTCCACTAGCCAAAAATCAATCTTAATGCCGGTTTTGTGATGTATTAGATTAAAAGACCTACCGTGCGACAGCATGCTTTCTATCTCCTCACGGCTTACATAAAACTCTTTATCAAACGCTCGAATAATACTGGCTGTTTTTGACGAGTCAATCTCAATAATAATATCAATATCGTGAGTGGTTCTCGGAGCGCCCCAATAACTAACCGCCAACCCCCCGGTTAAAACATAAGGAATCCGCAGTTTATCTAACTTATTTACCACCAATTTCAAAACAGAAGTCATCTCCATAAATTCTTTGCAATAATTTTTTTTGAAGTTCCTTAGCGGACAAATTAGGGTGCTCGTTTTTAATGCTCGCTTTGGCCAAACTTAAAACTAACTCCCTTAGTTGCAAGGCAAGCTTAAGCCGCTCCTCGCCGGTTTTCTGCTTAAGAATTTGAAACTGGCGCTCTTGAGCGGCAACTTCTTGAATATTATTTTCTAATGTTAAGGGATTCATATAAAGATTTTGAGATAATTCAAAACTACCTAAACAACCACGAAGACAGCGCCCATATTATAATTATGGCGCCAATGCCTAAAAATATCCAAGAAAGTGGTATCTTTTCTGGCGATTGGGGCGATGGCGACGCTGGTTGAGGCGGGGCTGGATTTGGTTTGTTTTCTTCGGGCATAGAGAAATAGTTAGTAGTTAGTAGTCAGCAGACATGCCAGTAGATACTTGACTATACCAAAGGGGCGTTTCCGCTTGCAGGGCCTTGAATTTACTGGACTGATAAATGGCGATAGCGCCAACCACAAAAGCCAAAAAAACTATGATAGATAAGGCCAAAAAACTGGAAATTCGTCTGGTTAAAATTGACGATGGCATAAGATGATGGGATTCTTCGGCCATTAGGCCTCAGAATGACATAACCATGGGTTACTGGCCGATTAAAAATCTGACAACAGCGTAAATTAGTTTAGTACAAAGCGCTATGGCCAAGCCGATCATCGCGTAAATAATTATTTTTTTGCCGGTAGTAGCGTTTTTAGAATCGCCCGCGGCCGCGTAAAACATAAAAGCGCCCAACAAAATAAACAAAGGACAAAGCACCAAAGCCAGATAGAAAATCCAATTAGTGGCGCGGTCAATAATGCCTGATTCATGACGCTCGCAATTAGGGTCGCTCGCCGGACATTTAGGATTATCTCGTGAGCACAAGCAGGCCAAGCCCGGGTCTATTGGCTTTGTTCTGTCTTTGCAATATTCACGGCATTGTTCAAGAGGAGTAGCCGCCACCGCCGGATAAGCAAAAAAAGCAAAATTGGAAATCACCAAGGCCAGCAACAAACTAAAAAAAATTTTCTTAAAAATCATATATTTCCGAATTGTCATCCTGAGGTCGCCTCAAGCGACCGAAGGATCTTAGGGATTCTTCGCCTGCTGGCTCAGAATGACGGCAATCCTTGTAGGCAATTATCCAACTAAAATCATTTTAATAACAGCAGTGACGCCTCGGGCGAATAAAATTATGGCGAAACCAATGGCGGTCCATTGAATGATGCTTGTGCCCAACTTGGTTTGTTTGGGATTGCCCGCTGAAGTTAAAAACACGGCCGCCCCAATAATAATCATTAAAGGCGCCATAATGATGCTTAAATAAAAAATATAATTAACCGCCTCCGTAATAAAGTCCTCAACGCTGGTGTGGGTGGAAAAAGGACAAACAACGGCGCTACAGGTAAGGGTCTTTTTATCAAGCTCTTCTACTTTGGTTGTGGGATTTAATTTTCTACCAACAACCACCTCTATAGGAAAACACCTGCCCTTTTCTCCGGCCAGCCCCGGACATCCTTGATCGGCCTTACAACAACAACATTGTTCGCCCGTTGGACAGCCATTAGCATCAGGATTGTCGCCACTAGAAACACCTGTAGTTGAACATGACTTGCCTACGGCTAAAACTACTGGCGCTAAACCGCTCAAAAAAAAGACCAGCAAAAACAAGGCGCAAAATTTTTTAAGAGGCAACATATTAGTTTTTGACAAACACCAGGCCATAGTGATAAAGCTCCACTGGCAACTCTTGCGTAAAATCAAAGTTAGCTTGGCTGGCCAGCGTTTTCACTTCGCTGGCTGGCAAACGACCCTCTTTGGGGCCAAAGCCAGGCCCGGGCAACCAATCAACCACCAACAGTTGGCCGCCCGACTTCAAAACACGAGCTATTTCCTTGAAGGCCGAGGGCCTATCTTCAATCTGAAACAAAACATTGGTAATTAAAGCGAAGTCGCACGACCCACTGGCCACCTTGGGCAGGCCCTGCTCAATGTCGCCCAGCACTAATCGCACATTGGTAATCCCAGCATGGCGCGCCTTGCCCTGCAAAGCCGACAAGGGCTCTTCTAAAATGTCTACCGCCAAAACCAAGCCGTCTTCTAAAATTTTCGCCAAGGGCAATGTCCAGCCCCCGCTGCCTGAACCCACATCAATAGCCGTCATTTCTTTGGCCAAATTTAATTGTTTGAGAGTTTCTTCTGGATTAACAAACATATTTTTAAGGGAGGGGGGCAGACCTCTTTTATAATGAAAAAAAACATTTATAAAGAAATTATTAGAGGTCTGCCCCCTGCTGGCTCTTCGGCTGCCAAAACAGCCGACAAGCAAGTGCCCGAAGCTACTTTGTCGCTTGAGGCAAGCCGCATCACTCGCACACCCGAAGCGACTCGGCCATGGATAGAAATGGCTTTCAAAGCGCTTCTAATAACTTGGCCCTTTTTAGAAATCACAATCAAATCCTCATCATCTGGCTCTAAAATTTTGGCAAAAACAATTTTGCCGGTTTTTTCATTTATTTTGGCCGCTTTAATACCGCTACCGCCGCGATGTTGCAACCTGTATTCTTCAATCGGAGTTCTCTTACCATAGCCATTTTCCGTAATAACTAATAAATAATTCTTTTTTTCATTTTTATTTTTTATTTTAATAACATCCATGGCAATTACCTCATCGGCCTTGCCTATTTTCATACCCTTCACCCCGGAAGCCCCCCGACCCATAGGCCGCACATCGCTTTCCTTAAACCTGATTGATTGGCCGTTTTTAGTTATCAAGCTAATCTCGTCATCCTTGTCGGCTATTTTAGCGCTCCTCAACGAATCGCCCGGCTGCAATTTAACAGCCAGCAAACCATTCTTGCGCACATTCTTAAAAGCCGAAAGAATTGTTTTTTTAATTATACCATCTTTGGTCGCCATCACTAAAAACTTATCCACCAAATCCTCGTCTTTTTTGGTATAGGAAATTAAGCTTAAAACTTTATCTTGCGGGGCAATTTCAATAAAGTTGAGCAGGCCTCGCCCCTTGGAAATTCTAGTGAGCTCGGGTATTTCCCAGGCAAAGCACTGAAATATCTTGCCCGAGTCAGTAAAAAACATCATTTTGTCCAAAGTGTTAGCCACCACAAAATGCTCCACAATGTCTTCTTCATTCACTTCCATACCCGCCACGCCCTTACCCCCTCGCTTTTGCGTGTGATACGCCGAGGACTTCATTCGTTTAATAAACCCGCCTTGGGTAATAGTAATAATGGCCTCTTCCTGCGGAATTAAATCCTCATCGCCAATTTCACCCATTCTGCCCGCCATTACTTTGGTGCGCCGAATATCTTTATATTTTTCAGCCATAGCCGCCAGCTCGCTTTTAATCAGTCCCTTTAATTTTTTGGGATTGCTTAAAATTAAATTTAATTCTTTAATCAACTGCTCAATTTCAGCCAATTCTTTTTCAATTTTATCCCGCTCCAGCTTGGCCAACTGCGCCAAGCGCATTTCTAAAATGGCTACGGCCTGAATGTCGGTGAACTTAAACCTTTTCTGCAAATTTATTTTAGCGTCCTCGCGGCTGGCTGACTGTTTTATCACCTTAATAACCTCGTCTATATTTTTTAGGGCTATCATCAATCCCTCTAAAATATGGGCTCGGTCTTTGGCTTTTTGCAAGTCATATTTAGTTCGCCTCACCACTACCTCCTCTTTGTGCTTAAGATAAAAACTCAAAACATCAACCAGCCCCAACACTCTGGGCTGGATACCATCAACCAAGGCAATCATATTTAAGTGAAAGGTCTTTTGCAGGTCGGTGTATTTGAAAAGCGCGTTGAGTGTTTTTTTAGGAAAGGCCTCTTTTTTCAGCTCTATGACAATGCGCATACCATCTCGGCCCGATTCATCTCTGATGTCTTTGATGCCCTCAACTCTTTTGTCTTCCACTAATTTAGCCATTTGCATCACTAAGGCGGATTTTTGCACCTGAAAAGGAATTTCCGTGATAACAATGATGGAGTTGCCTTTTTTGGTTTCTTCAATCTCGGCTTTGCCCCGAGTTAAAATGGGGCCCTTGCCCTGCGAGTAGGCCGCGATGATATCTTTTTTGCCATAAATAATACCGCCAGTGGGAAAATCCGGGCCCTGAAAAAATTGAAACAAGTCCTCGGTGGTTGCTCCCGGATTTTCTAAAAGATGGATAGTGGACTGTAAAACCTCGCTAACATTATGAGTAGGAATACTAGTGGCCATGCCCACGGCAATGCCAAAAGAACCATTCAATAAAAGCTGGGGCAAGGGAGAGGGTAAAACAGCCGGCTCGGTTCGAGTGCCATCATAATTGGCAATAAAATTAACCGTGTCTTTTTCAATATCAGCCAACATTTCCTCGCCAATAGGCGACATTTTCGCTTCAGTATAACGCGATGCGGCCGCATTATCTCCGTCAACCGATCCAAAATTGCCCTGCCCCTTAACCAGCGGATATCTCAGAGAAAAATCTTGCGCCATGCGCACCATAGAGTCATAAACCGCCATATCGCCGTGCGGATGATATTTGCCAAGGCAATTATGGACAACCATACCATTGGCAACAAATTCATGTTCTTGCTCTACCTGAAAATCATAAGTTTTTTCCGAAGCAATTTTTTCTATAGAAGAAACTCTTAAAAAATAAATTTTATTTTTAATGACATTATCTAAAAATTCAAAAAGCGGCGAGCCAATCTTGCTAAGCTTTTCTTGGATTCCCCAATCAATCACCTGTGTTTTTCTTAAAGGTTTTTCCATTAAATCAGCGCAATACCTAATTTTACAACCAGCCCTATGTTTTATCCCCACTCTAAACTTATCTCCAGCCGCATCCTGATACCACCCTCCTCCTAAATGATTTTCACTTAACTCTCCAAAAAGCATTTTTGATCCATAGGGAATAAGGTCATAAGTATTAAAACCCTGTCCAGTAAATTTTTCTGATATTAATCTCTTCGCTCGTAAATCTTTGTCTTTACTGCCAAGCTGTAAGTTCAATGATAGCTTTACTGAATTATCGCCATGAATTTCCAAATAATAAAACTTGTGGATATTTTTCACAACTCTTCCTAAAACTTGATTATTTTTCCCCGAACACTTATGAGCAAGTTTATGGCTAAATATGCCTTGCGATAAAAGAATAATCATCAACTGGTCTACTAATTTTTCAGAGATAGAGCCATAGTGAATATTTTTTCTCTTACTATGGATTGAGCCATCGCCATCAATCAACCCGCTAATCAATGAAAAAATAACCGTTTTTGGCGAAATAAAAATTTGCGTGGGTATTTCTTTGGTTAAAGCCTTCTTTCCAGCCAACCCAAAATTAAGAACAAAAAAATCATTGATAGCTTTACGATCAATTCTTATGCAGTATGTTGTATGCGTTAACAAATCGCCGTTTCGCTTGTTAATTTGATATTGTTTAGCCTCAATAGTGGGAGAATAGAAAAATTCTTTTTCTAAAACAGTGGCTGCTTTTTCAATAATACCTCTATCGTTATTAGCAATACTAATGCGGGGATATTTTTTCTTGCCATAATCATTTGAAATTGAGCCCTCTGAAACAAAAAGCCCTAAAAAATATGCTAAATTTTCATTTAGATATTGAGGTTGGCCTTTTTCTATTTGCTTTAATCGCGCCTTACTTTTAATATCGGGGTAATCCGCCTTAATTACAACAAAATCATTTTCAGTCAACTCCTTAGCTTCTTTCCAAATAAAATTCCAATCTGAATTCAAAACCTTAAACTTTTGCGAAAGAGTAGCTACATTTGAAAGCCCATTATCCAAAATCACCTTCAACAAAGGCCTCTCGGGCATTTCATAAAGCTGGGAGACCGCCTTAATTCCATTTTGAGTAAAAACCCGATCACCAGAGCAAATATCTTGGATTGGCTTGATGCCCTGCTCTGTTAAAATATTCGTATCTTTAACAAAACATTCTCCAACTACCGTAGCTGATTTGCGGAATTTGACATTGGCTCGCAAGCCCATATCATACATCGCATAAAGTATTCTACGGTGCACGGGCTTGAGACCGTCCCGCGCATCGGGCAAGGCTCGCGAGACAATTACGCTCATGGCGTAATCCAAATAACTCTCCTGCATTTCAGCAGTAATTTCTCGAGGCTTGATGTAACCCACCTCTTTATTTTCATCTTTTGCTTTTTCGTTATTCTGATTTTTTTCTCTAACCATATCTCTTAACCGCGCCCAGACCTCTCTTAAATACCTCTACCGTCTCCCGACCTTTTAAAAACTTTTATAATGTTTTTACAATTTAAGAGAGGCCGGGGGACGGCTGAAGTTAAAAGAGGTCTGGACGCTGGCAAACTTCAATAACCTTCGGGCGCATTAATTATTTGCTCGTCAACATTATATTCGTTAGTAGTGGTTGGCGTGGAAGTTGACGAGGAAGAAGCGTCTCGCAAGGCGGCCATATCCGAATAAAATTGGTCGGCATTTTCTTTATCTTGCTGAACATTCTCCCAATCCTGCGTGGTTTCCAGCGGTAATTCGGGCAATGACAAATTATTTAAGCCAGCCTCTTGATTTTGCCTTAAGATATTGGCTCTTGCTTGAAAATTATTAAAAACCACCCAAAGCAAGGGCAAAGCCAAAACCGCTAAAATTGCCAAAACAATAGCCCGCCTTCTTGTTGGCTCTTGCTTTTTGATTTTATCAATGATGCTCATTTAATTAGCTGATTTAATTTGCTCGCTCAAAATAGCCGCCGCCATCTTATGGCTCTTTTCTTCCAGCTCCTGCCAAAGACCAGCCACTTGCTGATGATAATTTTGTAAAATTTCTTCACGGTTTTGGATATCATCAATGGCTATTTGAGCCAGCTTCTCTTGAGTAGTTTGCCATAGTTTTTCTTTCTTTTCAAATAGTCCTTCTTTGGCCAGCTCGGTTTGCTGGTGAAATTTTTCCAAAGCAAGACGGGCCTGATTGGCCTCTCGTTTGGCTACAGCCACAATAACGGCCTTAAACTGCTCAAAAAATTGTTCATCAGCGTCCTGTTTTTCCAGCAACGCCAAAAGCGACTCCTGTTCTATCGGCGTTAAAAGCGGCGATTTAATTAGTTGTATCCATGCTTCGGTCATTAGTTGCTTCTTTTAATGCTTTTCTTAACAATGTCGCTGTCTCGTCGCGAAATTTTTCAGCTTTTTTAATGCCTTCCTCAATACTCTGACGATTAATGTTAGCAACCTTACCCGCGCCAGCCACGCCTACTTGGACAACCTTACCGCTAGTCCTGCCAACATAATAAAGCTCAGCGCCAACTGTCTCAAGGGTTTCTTTAGTTAATTCTTTGAAAAAATGTCTCATTTTTTCTTCTGGTTTTTTGCCTTTTAGAAAAGCGCTTTGCCAAGCGATCTTGAAAAACCTCCCCGTGAAAAGAACTAAAGAAGTGAAAAACCCTCGGCCCATATCTTCTTTAATGCTTTGCCCGGCTTCCCTAAAACGCATAGGTAAAGCCATATCTCTTTGCCATCTTTTTTCTTCTTTCCTCAAATGTTTATTAATTTCCATTATCTTAAATAAATCAGCCCCAAGCTCCGGGTCAGCCGTTATCAACTCTTGTAATTTTTTATCGCGATCAGGCGAATCTTCTATAATAGATAACTTATCTTTGACCCGCTCATTTAATATCTTCAAAACCTCCAATTGTTCAGCCGCACTTTTGGCCAGCGCTTCTAAGCCCTCTGTAAATTCTTTCTTTTTTGCCTTTTCTTTAGGGGCGCCTTCTACAGGAGCATATTTTATGTATTTTTTTTCATAAACACTCTTAATTTCAGTTTGATTGCTTGGATCGGCCTGAACAGGATTTTCCTTGTTGCCTACACCCTTATAGAGCGGTTCGCAATTCTTTTGCAAATTCTTTAGGTTTCCCCCTTTCAAACTTCCCTTAAGGGCCGAATCTATTCTTTTAGCTTCTTTGGAGCGATAAAACAAAACCTTGCCCTTAAGCTCTTTCTTTTTCACTGATCCTATCTCGTCTTTCTTTTCGTCTTGTTTGTTTTTAATTTCAGTTTTGCTTACCGCTCCATGATTAATAAACTCTCCGAATTTAAGATGCCGTTTTGTCAAGATACTTCTTTGCGCCGCTTCCTTAGTGATGCCATTTTCTTGAGCCATTTTTTCGGCCTTGTAATCAAACCAGGCCTCCCCGCTATGGCCAGTAATTATTTTACGCCCATCTCCTGCTATTTCTTTTATTTTTTCAAAATCAGGTTTTGCCTTCATATTTTTACGGCTCTAAAATAATAATTTTTGTTTCTTCAGCTGGCAGATTTTTAGCCGTGATTTTCAATTTTTTCTCGGGCTGAATGGCCACCTCGCCCATTACTTTCAAAAACCTCTCCACGCCGTCTATCTCGCTTTTTTGGTTGGGCAATTTATAATGCATGGGGATAACTATGCGGGGTTCAATCTGGCTGACAATTTCCGAGGCATCCTTAGCGTCAATGGTATACTTGCCCCCCACTGGCAAAAACAACACATCAATATCGCCAATTTGTTCCAGTTGTTCGCTGGTTAATTCCTTTTGCCCCAAGTCCGACAAATGGCACACTTTAATGCCCTCGGCCTCTATTTTATAAATCATTACTTCGCCCCTTTCTTTGCCGCCTTGATTATCATGCCAGGCCTTAATACCCTGAACAAAAACATCTTTAATTTCGTATTCGCCCGCTGAATCAATTAAAAAATAATCGCCCCCAACCGCCTTAACATTATTGTGGTCAGCGTGATTATGGCTCACTAATAAAATATCAGCGGATAGTTTGGGCAACTTCAAGCCCGCCTCCTCGGCAAAAGGATCAAAAACAATGGTGGTTTCGCCATTTTCTTTATTTTTAACTGTTATCTCAAAACAGGATTGCCCGCGCCAAGTAATTTGCATATTTTATTGATGTAGTTATTTTTGATAAACAATTTTTCCATTTTGCTTTGCCTCCACTCTTGCGATAACAGGGAAAACAAATCAATTATTTTTCCTTGTTGCGTATCGCCTATTCTTTTGTTGGCTATATCAACAAATTTTTGGTTTATTTCAAAACCAATAAAATTTTTGTTGGTATTTTTACAAGCTACAAAAGTTGTGCCAAGACCAGCAAAAGGATCTAACACCAAATCGCCTTCTTTTGAGCTGGCTTTTATAATTCTTTCTATCAATTTAACTGGTTTCTGAATAGTATTTAAGAACTCTCTGCCAACCAATTCTTTTGATTTATAAGTGAGTTGCTTAATGTCGCCCCAGACATCTCCGGGATTTTTTCCTTTGTCATTGAATTTTGTCTTAAAAAATTTTCCATTAATCACAGAGGGCACATTTTCGCATCTTTTGCGATGCTCTAGCTCTACCAACTGGGGAACTCTGATATCGTCCAAATTAAATGCTTTTGACTTCCCTTTGGAAAAAAAGCGATAATGTCATAATTGTTAGAGATGGTTGCAAAACTATTTCGTAGCGAAATTTTAGATTTTCGAGCGAGGCGAGGAAGACGAGCAAAATGTTTTGAGGCC
>PFAV01000034.1:0-970 GCA_002773545.1 bacterium (Candidatus Gribaldobacteria) CG10_big_fil_rev_8_21_14_0_10_41_12
TAGAGCAAACCATTAAGGATTACTTAAAACTTGATAAATACCAAAGGTCGCAAGAAAGACAGGATTACCGCAACGGCCACTACGAACGAAAAATGCAAACCAAGTATGGCACCATTGAGGACTTAACTGTGCCCCGATTAAGAAACAGCTCAACTGAATTTAATCTATTTGATAAATACGAAACTAGACAGCCCGAGATAGACAAACTCATCGGCCAACTCTACTTAGCTGGCGTATCTACCAAAAAACTGCAAGGTGTTGTAAAAGAGCTCACGGGCAAGGCTTTGTCTCATAGCTCAATTTCCAATATTAACGCTGAGATATTTGAAAAGACTTTGACTAAATTTCAAAACCAATCAATCACCGATGACATTGAATATTTATTGCTTGACGGTATCAGGCAACCCATTAAAGACATTTTCGGCTATCAGGACAAAGTTGGCTTGGCTGCTTACGGCATCAAGGCTAACGGAGAGCGAGGTCTAATTAGCTTAAGGATAGTTAGTTCAGAAAACGAGCAAGATGCTGTTGCTTTCTTGACTGATTTAAAAGAAAGGGGGTTAAGGGGAACACAGTTAAAACTAATTACTGTTGATGGAGCGCCTGGGCTGCTTAAGGCCATTAGAATTCTTTACCCCTTCAAACCCATTCAGAGATGTTGGGTGCATAAAATGCGAAATGTCGCCGCTAAAACAAAACACTCGCTTAAAAAAGCGGTGTTGGGCGGAGTAAAAGAAATATTCTATGCTCCAAACAAGCAAGAAGCGGTCAATAGATTTAAGATTTGGGAAGATCAATGGCAGGTATTAGCAGAAAGAGCGGTTAAATGTTTGGCTGATGATTTACCCGAGATGTTGAGCTTCTACGATTGCCCGACAGAGGACTGGGTGATGATACGAAGCACCAACTATTTAGAGAGAGCTTTCCGTGAAATCAGGAGAAGAACCAATTCAATTAGTTCCTTTCCTAA
>PFAV01000034.1:1053-17366 GCA_002773545.1 bacterium (Candidatus Gribaldobacteria) CG10_big_fil_rev_8_21_14_0_10_41_12
CGTTCATTGTGATAGTCATATACCCCAATGATAACGATTTCACACATTGACGCACAAATGGGCCTTTCAGGCTCATTTTGCGTTAGAATGAGGCTTCATTTCACACGCATTTTGTATTGGATAAGACTAACACTTTGTTAATTGTTTATCTGTGATATAATAATTAAATGTTTAAGGAAGAAAGTATTATTCAGCGCATCAATCCGGTTTATCCTTGCCGCAAGTATGGGGTATCTGTTTGGCAATGCCCGCAATTTCTTTTTTTGGTGATGGGCTTCATTATTATTGGGGCTATTGTGGCGGCTTGGTTTGTGGCTAGCGCTAAAATCAGCGATCCAACCATTGTCACTTTGATTGTTTTGATTGTGGGGGCAACTTCGTTGATATTGAGCTTTATTATCACCAGCAGTTTTGAGCGCTTGGCGGCAGCTTCGCGTATGAAAACCGAGTTTATCGGCATTGTTTCGCATCAGCTAAGGGCGCCCTTAACCAATTTAAGATTTTCTTTAGACCTTTTGCTTTCCGAAAAGACCGAGCATATTAAAATAGACCCCAAAGAATATTTTGTTATTCTGCAAGAGAATACCAAAAGAATGGGCGTTTTAATTGACAATTTATTAACAATCTCCAGATTAGAAGGAGGTAAGTTGCCCCTAGATAAGAAATTAGTTTCTTTAGGAGAAGCAGTTAGTAATTCAGTGGCTAAAAACAAGCCGTTTGCCGCGGCTTCGCAAATTCGCATTGTTACTAATTTTCAGCCGGACCTGGGCAGGGTCTTGGTTGACCCTTTTTGGTTGGATCAGATTATCACTAATCTTTTAGATAATGCTATTCGCTATAGCAAGGGCGGCGGGCAGGTTGACATTAACATTCAACGCAAAGGCAAAAAGATTTTATTAGCTATTAAGGACCAGGGGGTGGGTATACCCAAAGAAGAGCAAAAATTTATTTTTGAAAAGTTTTTTCGTTCAGCCAACGCCCTAAAACAGCAAACCGACGGTTCGGGGTTAGGGCTATACATTGTGAAAAAATTCATAGAACTGTTGGGCGGGAAAATTTGGTTCCACTCCGCGGTGGATAAAGGCACTGCTTTTTATTTTTCGTTGCCCGAGGTTAAATAATCCGTTATTGAAAGCGAGCCGCAAGGCGAAGCTTGAAATTTACGGAGGATTTACCCCGTGAAGTAGAAATTTGCAGAGCAAATTTCAATTTTAAGATCCCGAGGGCAGACCTCCCCATGCTGGGAGCCCAATTTTCAGGAGGTCTGCCCTCAGGATTTTAAAATTACTTCACAGGGTGTAAGAACTCGTAAATTCACTCGTGGCTAACGCCACTCATTCATTAACGATTTCTAACATGAAAACAATTTTATTGATTGAAGACGAAGCCACTTTGCAAAAAACAATGGGCGACATTTTGGGAGCGGCCGGGTATAAGGTTTTGCAGGCCTTGGACGGCGAGGCCGGTTTGCGTTTGGCTTTATCTGAAAAACCTGATTTGATTTTGCTTGACTTGATTATGCCCCGCAAAACAGGTTTTGATGTTTTAACAGAGTTGAAACAAAACTTGGCCACTAAAAATTTGCCGGTGATTGTTTTAACTAATTTAGAAACTGTAGATAGCGTTGAAAAAGCCCTAGCTGCTGGCGCTGTCACTTATTTAGTCAAGGCCAATTATAGCTTGCAAGATATCTTGGATAAAATAGAGCAAACCCTTAAATTATGACCATTGGACTGCCACAACTTAAGGCCTTTCTCTTGGATGCCGAGCTTTTATCTGAACAACAATTTGACGAAGCAGTCAAGGTTGCCCAGCAAAGCGGTGGTAAAACCGTGGAAGATGTTTTAGTGGCTAATCGGTCGTTGCATCCTGATGATTTAGCTCGGCTTAAGGCCTATATTTTGGGCATTCCCTTTATTAATCTGGAGAAGGAAACTATTTCCCCGGAAATTTTGAAAATTATTCCCGAACCCATTGCCCGAAGTCATAATATCGTGGCTTTCAAAAAAAGCGGTAAAAATTTGGAGGTAGCTATGCTTGACCCGGAGGATTTGAAAACCATTGAATTTATCAAAAAGAAAGCCGCTCTGAAAATTATGCCCCGCCTGACCACCGTGCAAAGCATTAAAAATGTTTTACAGCAATACCAGCAAAGTTTGCAAATGGAATTTGGCGACATTATTAAAAAAGAATCCGCTGATGTAGAAAACATTCCCGAGTCCGATGATGAGGGAGCTGTAAGTTCTAAGGAATTGGAAAAACAGGCGCAAGACCTGCCGATTATCAAGATTGTTGATACCTTAATGAAACACGCCATTTTGCAAAGCGCTTCGGATATCCATATTGAACCAACCGAAAAAGAAGTGCTGGTGAGATATCGCATTGACGGTATTTTAAGAGACGCCATGACCTTGCCCCTGGCTACTAAATCGGGGTTGGTGGCGCGCATTAAAGTGTTGAGCAACTTAAAGCTTGATGAGCACCGCTTGCCTCAAGATGGTAGATTTAAGATTGAGACAAATGAGTTTCGTTATTCGGTCAGGGTTTCTATCTTGCCGGTTTTGAGCGGCGAGAAAGTAGTCATGCGCTTGTTGTCAGAAAACGCCAAGGGTTATAGCTTGGAGTCCTTGGGCTTATTCGGCCAGGCATTGGAGGATATTCAACAGGCCTTGAGAAGGCCTTTGGGTATGATTTTGATTACTGGGCCTACTGGCTCGGGTAAAACTACCACTTTGTATTCTATGATGGAAATTTTGAACAAGCCCGAAGTAAATATTTCCACCGTGGAAGATCCTATTGAATATCGTATGTATAGAGTTAATCAAACGCAAGTTAACTCAAAGATTGGCCTTTCGTTTGCCAACGGCCTCCGTACGCTTTTGCGTCAAGACCCGGACATAATTATGGTTGGTGAAATCCGCGACAATGAAACCGCGGCTTTGGCCATTAACGCCGCCTTAACCGGGCATTTGGTTTTATCAACTTTGCACACTAGCTCGGCGGCCGGCACTATGCCCCGTTTGATTGATATGAAAGTAGAGCCGTTTCTTTTGGCCTCTACTTTGAATATAATTATCGCTCAACGCTTGGTGCGCAAATTAAGCGAGGGAAAAGAAAAGTATTTTTTGACCGAAATAGAGATAGACAATTTAGGCAAATTATGCAACTTGGAAAATGTGATAGAAATTCTAAAACAGGAAAAGTTTATTAAAGAAAAACAAGGCATCAAAGAGGTGGCTTTTTATAAAGCAAAAGCCAGCAAGGACTCGCCCGACGGCTATCAAGGCCGGGTGGGCATTTATGAGATATTAAAAATTAATGAAAACATCAAAGACCTTATTCAAAAAAACGCCACCTCTGACCAGATTCAATCAGCCGCCCAAGAACAAGGCATGCGCTTAATGATTGAAGATGGTTTTGTCAAAGCGGCCCAAGGCCTTACCACCATTGAAGAGGTGCTAAGAGTTATTTCTGAATGACGAGCTGGTTACAAAATTATTCCTACTGCAATTTTATTTTTTTGGCTGCGGCTTCGTCAGACTTCGCAAAAAGCTTTTCACCATAGCTGGGCTATGGCTTCAAACCTTTTTGCTCGCCTTCCTCGCCTCGCTCAAAAATCTAAAATTTCGCTACGGAATAATTTTGTAACCATCTCTATTATAACCATCTCTATGCCTGACCCCATACCGTCTCACGCCAAAATAGTTTTTCAGGGCCAGATTTTTGAAGTTTGGCAGTGGGAGCAAAAAATGTTTGATGGCTCAATAGCTATTTTTGAGCGGCTCCGTCGGCCCAATACCGCGCAGGTTGTAGCCACGGTGGGCGATAAAATTCTATTGGAAACCCAGCAGCAGCCCGATAATATGACACCGTTCCCGTCTTTGCCGGGCGGTCGGTGCGAGGGATTTAATGAAGAGCCCTTAACAGCGGCCAAAAGAGAGTTGTTAGAAGAAACCGGCTATGCGGCTGATGATTGGCTGTTGTGGCAAGAACAAAACCCGGTGGGTAAAATCCAATGGACAATTTACACTTTTATTGCCCGTAATTGCGTCAAGCAACAAGAGCCGCATTTAGACTCCGGCGAAAAAATAACCACTCGTCTGATTGATTTTGACGAGTTTTTAATGTTATCTGAGCATCTGTTATTTCGCGCCCGCTTTGACGACAAAGCCAAAGAAACCTTGCGAACATTGCTTTTTGGCAAATAACTTGTAAAATTTAGAAGATTGTTTGGAGGGGTCGGATAACGGCTATTTAGTGTTAGGGTAATATGATATGATGGAATAATGGCCGAGAAGAATAAT
Source organism: bacterium (Candidatus Gribaldobacteria) CG10_big_fil_rev_8_21_14_0_10_41_12 (assembly GCA_002773545.1). Lineage (GTDB taxonomy): Bacteria > Patescibacteriota > Minisyncoccia > Minisyncoccales > CG1-02-41-26 > CG1-02-41-26. The sequence continues at coordinate 5,358 of PFAV01000034.1, forward strand.
AGAAAATATGACAAAAGATTAATTTTTCCCGTAGGAAAGCAGAGGGATTTTTTAATAAAATCAAGGCAAGCTCTTGGAATTTCTTGGCCAGAGATTGCTAAAATTGCCAAAGTTCATAACAGAACTATTCGTGATTGGCGGAGGGAAAAATATTCAATACAGTACCGAGTCGCAAAAAGAATAGAGTGCTTATCAAAAGTTAGTTTGCCAAAAGAAGTAGAAATAAAGGATCCGTTTTGGTATTCTGCTAAAGGATCTGATTTGGGGTGGAGGGTGGTGTTAGAAAGATATGGGCATGTTGGCGGTGATTCTGAATATAGAAAGAAGAAATGGCGTGAGTGGTGGGAAAAAGAAGGTAAATATAATCCTTCTTGTATTGTTGCCGCTAAAGTTATTAAAAAGCCCAAGTTTTCAAAAAAGCTTGCAGAGTTCGTTGGGATAGTCATGGAGGATGGTGGCTTAACTAAGTCCCAGCTTCATGTTTCATGCAATAGCAGGGACGACAGAGAATACGCATTTTTTGTGAAAAATTTAATTGAAAATTTGTTTGATGCTCCTGTTTCAATATGTTATCTAAAATATGCGCTAGTGATGGAGCTGGTAGTTTCTAGGAAGATGTTAGTAGAATTTTGTAATCAAAAACTTGGACTGTATGTTGGTAATAAGTTAAAACAAGGGCTTGATGTTCCGTTGTGGGTTAAGCAGAATGTAAATTTTCAAAAAGCTTGTATTAGGGGGCTTTTTGATACTGATGGGTGTTTGTTTTATGAAAGGCACAGAATAAAAGGAAAAGTTTATAGCTACCAAAGATTGAATTTTGCAAGCGCATCCCCGCAGTTAAGAGAATCGGTACATCTTTTTTTGAGGCAACTTGGTTTTTCATCAAAAATAAGAAATAATAGGTGCGTTCAGGTTGAGGATAAAAGAGAAATAAAAAGATATTTCGATGTTATAGGAACGCATAATCCAAAACATTTAAGGAGATTTATGGAGGAGTACAGATAATTGGTAATCTACCACTCTTGAAAAGTGGCGTCCGTAAGGACTTGCGAGTTCGAGTCTCGCCTCCTCCGCCAGATAGAAAATGTACGAGAAAACCGTACAGTAAGGAAGCGACAAAATAGATTATGGAAAAGATTATTCGAACAATTTGTTTGTTTACGCACGAGAAAACAGATTTCAAAAATCAATACTTAAAAGATGTAGTTGTTCGTGAGTTGTAGCCAAGATGATTGAAAAATCAAAAAGTAATATGCGCGGCGAAAGTAGTCGGGTAGTTAGTTTTGATTTGCACGACACCATACTTGTTTTTAAGTTTGGCAGGAAGCTAAGTGAAATAAAGCTATTAAGGGCTATTTTATATTTTTTAAGCAATTTTAGATTATTTATTTTTGTTTATACGGCATTTTGCGAGAGAAGCGAACAAATAATAGAATTAATGCGCCAGTTAAAAGCAGAGGGGAACAAGGTTATAATTTTAACCGCTACTTATAAAAAAAGCGCTAAAATAATTTATCATTTTTTGCGTAAAAATAATATTACAAGCTATGACCAAGTAATATTTAGAAAGAAGTTGTCACAGAAACAAGGCGACTATAAAATTGAAGAAATCATCAAAAATAATATTTCCTTGCATTATGATGATGATAAAACGGCTTGCTCGCAGATAAATGCTCAAGGAAGAGCTTGTGTGGCGGTAAACCCTTGGTATAATAAGTAAAATAATAAAAATGAAAAATATGGCAAACAAAACACAGCAAAACTTGTTAAAAGCCATTGCGGGGGAGTCAATGGCGCGCAATAAATACACTTATTACGCCGAAACCGCTATGAAAGAGGGCTTGGTCTGGGTGGCTAAGGTCTTTGAAGAAACCGCTGACAACGAAAGAGCCCATAGCAAAGAGGAACTGGAAAAAATTGTTAGCCCAGTAGAAATGACCAACACCTATGATATCCACCCCTTAGGCGATACCTTGCAAAACTTGAAAAATGCCGCCGCTGGCGAGAAATATGAGTGGGGTATAATGTATCCTAATTTTGAAAAAGAAGCCAGAGATGAAGGCGAAACAGCCATCGCTGATTTTTTCAAAGAGGTGGCCGAAGTAGAGGAAAAACACGAGGAAAGATATAACATTTTAGCTGGGCTTTTAGAAAGCGGTAAAATGTTTGAATCGGAAAAAGAAACAAAGTGGAAGTGTCTAAATTGCGGCTATATTCACCAAGGCAAGTCCGCCCCAGAAAAATGCCCGCTTTGCCAAAAACCGCAAGGCTGGTATATGCCTTTGGGTGTGGCGCGATAGGGCTTGACATCATCTAACCATTGTATATACTTTAGGTATATGAACACTGTTATTAATATAAAAATTAAAAAGGATCTAAAAGAGAGCGCACGAAAAACCGCTCAAGAGCTGGGCTTGTCTTTAAGCGCTGTTTTGAACGCCTATTTGCGGCAGTTTGTCAGAAGCAAGGCGGTTTATTTTTCTGTGGCCTCGCAAATGACACCCGAGCTGGAAAATTTATTGGGTAGGGTAGAATATGATATCGCTCGGGGTAAAAATATTTCCAAGATGGTTTCTTCTTCTAAAGAAATGAAAAATCATCTTTCCTCTTTATGAAAGCTTTTTTTCATAAAAACTTTGACAAGCAGTTTGGCAAGTTAAGGGCAAACGAAAAGAGGAAAGTAGCAGAACGCTTGCAATTGTTTTTAGAAAATCCTTTTAACCCTATTCTGGAAAACCATCCATTGAAAGGTAAATATACGGATTATCGCAGTATAAACATTACGGGAGATATAAGGGCAGTTTATAAATTTCTAAACGAAAACGAATGTATTTTTGTTACTGTGGACACTCATAGCAATCTTTATTTTTAAATAAGACGCGAGTTGTACGAAGGCAACTCTCATACGAATTTTACAAAACAAAGAAAGTTATGTTAGGAGAACAACTTGAAAAAAAGTTTGAAGCTGAAAATATGATTGGAGAAGTTGAGCTTTTAGCTTTACTAAAAAAATATAATGTTTTAGTTAATGAATGGGGCAAGGGCGAGGCAAAGACAGTATGGCATTTATTAAGCGAGATAAATTCTGGCGAAGCTGAACTTATTGAGGAAAATGGTGAACTTATTAGAAAAGTTCAAGGAGCTACGGTTAATGTGTATTACACCGATGGGCAGAAAATCCTTAAGCTCAAAGAAAAAAGCCAAGTTTTTGTGGATGGTAGGGAAAGAGTTAGAGAGCTTGAAGCAAGTATTGGAGAAAAATTAAAATCAAATGAAAGTCCCATTAGTGCTGTTCAGCGTGCCTTATTTGAAGAGCTTAATATAACAGAATCATTGCCGTTTTCAAAAGTATCAGAGACAAAGAAGGGGCCAGTACCTTCTATTTCTTATCCGGGGATTAAAACTGAATACTTAACCCATGTTTTTGAAGTTATTTTGCCGTTTTGTTTTTATAAGCCAGAGGGCTATATTGAAAAACAGAAAGACAAGGAAACTATTTTTGTTTGGGAAGAATTAAAACAAAACAATTAGCTTTAATTATGTCAATGAAAATCACTTATTTTGTGCATGGCACGACCATTGATAATGAAATAGGGCTGGCTACGGGCTGGGCCGGGGGCGAGCTTTCGGAGCTGGGTATTAAGCAGGCCAAAGAGTTAGGCGATTTAGTGGCTGACCAGCATTTTGATATAGTTTTTTGCTCTGATTTGAAAAGAGCGGTTGATTCAGCCCAGCTTGGTTTTGGGGATAAATATAAAATTATTCCAGACGCGCGGCTAAGAGAATGCAATTACGGCGACTTTAACCAAAAACCTGAAGAGTTTAAAAACGATATGACGCAGTTTATTGAACAGCCATTTCCCAACGGCGAAAGCTACAGAGATGTGGAGAAAAGAATGGCTGATTTCCTAAATTTTTTAAAAGAAAACTATACTAATCAGCATATTGCCATGGTGGCTCATCAAGCGCCCCAGCTGGCTTTAGATGTTTTATTAAAAGGCAGAACCTGGCCTCAAGCCATCGCCGAAGATTGGCGAAATAAAAAGGCCTGGCAGACCGGCTGGGAGTATGAATTATGAATAGCCAAATAATTCAGCATTTCAAAAAGAAAGACCCGATTTTGCACAGCTATCTTAAACAGGTTGGGCCGATTGAAGATTTGCGGGGAGATTTGCCTAAAAATTATTTTTTCCGCATTTGCAAAGAAATTGTTGGCCAACAGCTTTCCAGCAAGGCCGGGCGCGCTATTTTCAGCCGATTCAAAAATGTTTTTTCCAAGGGTATTGTTTGTCCTGAAGCGGTTTTGGCAACCCCTCACGAAACTTTGCGCGATAGCGGCATTTCGCACGCCAAAGCCCGCTATATCCGCAATTTAGCCGAGGCCGTGGCCGGCAAAGAACTGGATTTTAAGAGTTTTAAGAAATTGGACAATGAACAAATTATTAAACAACTAACCAAAGTTAAAGGCATCGGCCACTGGACAGCCCAAATGTTTTTAATGTTCACTATGGGTCGGGAAGATGTTTTTTCGCCCGGCGACTTGGGTTTAAGGAAAGCCATTAAAAAAGTTTATAAATTCAAAAAAGAACCCAGCCCCAAGCAAATTGAAAAAATAGTCAGCCAGTGGTCGCCCTATAAAACCTATGGCTGTCTGGCGCTTTGGCAAATTATGGACTTAAAATAATTTATGGAGGAAATAAAATTGGGCAAATATCAACATTATAAAGGCAATTTCTACGAGGTGCTTGGCGTAGCCAAACACACTGAAACAATGGCTGATTTCGTGGTTTATAAATCATTGTATAACTCGCCGGAGTTTCCCGTTGGCTCTTTGTGGATAAGGCCAAAAGAAATGTTTTTTGGCCAGGTGGAAGTGAACGGCCAAAAAGTCCCGCGTTTCAGATTTATTGAAAATACTTGACTTTCGATGATTATCGAAATACAATGGTATTTGTATGAGGAAAATCGAAACAATCTGGCATCACCTTTTACAGGCCGCTTTGGCTGAAAAGCAGTTTAAGCATACCCAGCAAGGGCTGGCTAGTTTTTTTGGCTATTCGGTAAGCACTATTAATCACGGCCTCGTCGTGCCCACGCAAATTGGCGCGATTCGCAAAGAATCAAAGTTTTTTGTTTTAGAAAATTTTCAGAAATTGCTTTATTACTGGGCCAGCGCCAGAAATTTAGAAAAAGATGTAATTTACAAAACCCATTATCCAGCCACTATTAAAGAAATCGAAGGCCTTATACCTTCGGAGGGTATTTATGCTTGTTATTCAGCCGCCAGCCGAATTTTTGATGAGCCGCCAGCCGACTATTCCAAAGTTTATTTTTATATTGAAGAGCGAAATATAGAAAAAGTAAAGCAACGGTTTCCGCTGGCAAAAGGTCAAGAAAATGTTTTTGTTCTGAAAGCGCCCGAGGCCTTAAAAAATTATGGTCAAATAACAACCCTGCCCCAGACCTTTGTTGACATCTGGAACTTAAAGGATTGGTATGGTCAGGATTTCACTCGCGCTATAGAAAACAAAATCAAAGGATTCTTTGGACCTAATTTTACTTGCCTTGTTTGGTAGTAGTGATTTGGCTGAACAGCCATCAGTTCTCCAAACTAAAAAAGGTAATCACTGCTGGCTTAGGATTAAAATGAGATGGTTGCAAAACTATTTCGTAGCGAAATTTTAGATTTTCGAGCGAGGCGAGGAAGACGAGCAAAATGTTTTGAGGCCGTAGCCCAGCTACGGCGAAAAGCATTTTGCGAAGTCTGACGATGACGTAGCCGAAAAGATAAAATTGCAGCAGGAATAGTTTTGCAACCATCTCAATAAGTTTTTTAGTTGTCTTGCGGTGTAAAAACATATAATGGTATAATATCGTAATGTCGCAGTATTCTTATAAAGCGAAAAATTTGCAGGGGGGCGAGGAAAGCGGCGTCATGGAGGCCGCCAATCAAAACGAATTAGCCAAAGTTCTTCGTCAAAAGGGTTATTTTTTGCTGTCGGCCGGTTCCAGGGATGCCGTTAAAAAACCGATTGCCTCTTCGTTTAATAGTTTTTTATCAGGTCTTTTTGGCGTGCCCTTGCCCGAGAAATTATTTTTTACCAGAAACTTGGCCATTATGGTTAAAACGGGCGTGTCTTTGCCGCGAGCCATCAGTATTCTTTCGCAACAAGTGAAAAGCGGCAAGTTTAAAAAAATTCTCGTTCAGCTTTCCGTAGATATCACCGAAGGCAGATTGCTTTCCGCCTGTATGTCGGCTTATCCTTCGGTTTTTTCCACTCTTTATCAAGAAACATTAAAAGTTGGCGAAGAAACCGGCAAATTAGAAGACGCTTTGAGCGTTTTGGAGCAACAGATGGAAAAAGAGCATAAGCTGAAATCCGACATTAGCTCGGCCATGCTTTATCCAGCGGTGGTTTTGGGTATGGCGGTGGTGATTGGCATAATAATGTTTGTTTTTGCCGTGCCTAAATTAAAAACAACTTTCACTGAAATGAATGTGGCTTTGCCCTTCACCACTAGAGCAATTTTTGGTTTGGCTGATTTTTTGACCAAACACTGGCTGTTGTCTTTGTTGATTTTCGTCGTTTTAGTTATTGGTGGTTTGGCCTTGGGTTGGGCAAAAAGCGGCAGTCGCTTGCGGTCGGCCATTGTTTTGCGTCTGCCAGTGATCGGTAAAATTGCTAAAACCACTAACGCGGCTTTGGCTTTAAGAACAGTTAGCTCTTTGTTGACAGCGGGTGTGCCGATTGTCCGCTCTTTGCAGGTGGCTAGCGGTTCTTTGCGTAATTTTTATTTTCAGCAATCATTAAAAGAGGTCTCGGTGGCTGTAGAAAAAGGTATTAAAATGTCCCAAGCTATTTCAAGCTACCCTAAACTCTACGCTTCAACGGTTTTTCATATGATGGAAGTTGGCGAAGAAACCGGCGAGACCCCGGATGTGCTGAAAAAATTAGCTGATTTTTATGAAGACGAAGTAGCCGCCTCTACTCAGCGGTTGGCGGCTTTAATTGAGCCCGCTTTGATTGTTTTTATTGGCGGGGTAGTGGGGTTTTTCGCTATGTCAATGATGCAACCGATGTTTAACATGATGAGTTCTGTTAAATAAATGAGCGCCCAAGAGCGCGAGCCGTTGGGCGAAGCGTGATTGGTCGCGCGAATTTACTCCGTGAAGTAGCCCGCCAAGGGCGGGCGCCTACTTCACGGGGATAAGAATTCGTAAATTTGTCGCTCCGCTCCTCATTAACGATTTCTAATATGCGTAATCAATTAGGTTTTGCCTTGGTGGAATTGTTAGTGGCCTTGAGTATTGTCATCGCGATGAGCGTGATGGTTTTGGCCTTGAGCTATCCTTGGCTTTTGTCATTCAAATTAAACAGCGCGGCCAGGGGTTTGGCCGTTGACTTGCGCTATGTCCAGCAAAAAGCAGTGGCTGAACAGATTGATTATGGTGTTTATTTTGGCGTTGATTTTTATCAATTAAAACGATTTGGCTCCACTAGCACCACTGTGCTTCTGTCTAAACCACTGCCTCGCGATGTGCGCTTTAGCCAGGTGAGCGGCTTTAACGCCAATGAGGTGATTTTTAATGTTTATGGGGCGGTGGAGGAGGCGGGCAATATTATTCTAACTAACAGCCGCAACGAAACTAAGGCTCTAAACATTAGGCCTTCGGGCTTTGTTAAAGTTTATTAAAGTATGCGTAAAAACGAAACTGGTTTTACCCTTATTGAAGTGCTTTTCACTTTGTCGTTTTTATTTTTAGGCCTTTTAACGGTTTTGCAGGTTTTTCCCACGGCTTTTAATTTGGAGCGCTCTAATCAATTAACCAGCCAAGCAGCTCTTTTAGCCCAAGAAAAAATGGAAACGATATATGATCAGTCCTATATTACTATTGATGAGGGTAATGTTTTTGAGGCCAGCTTATCGGCCCCTTTTTCGTCTTTTAGCCGCCGTACTATAGTTAGTTTGGTTGATGGCGATTTATTACCATCGGCTACGGATGTTGGTTTGAAAAAAATAGAAATTATTGTTGCCTGGCCCTCGCTTTTGCCTTGGATGCCTAAGCAAATTCAGATAAATAGCTTGATTGTATCTAAGTAAAATCGCGTTTAAGCAAGTATGAAAAATGGTTTTACAATTGTAGAGGTCTTGGTGGCAACGGCTATTTTTGTTTTGGCTATTGGCTTGGTTTTCAATATCTATGTTTTGGCGCAAAAATTTTATCAGCGCGGTGAAACCGAAGCCGAGCTTTTGCAGAATGGCCGCATCACTCTAGAAAGAATTTCCCGCGATATTCGCCAGGCGGCCGAAATGGTTACTGCTTTGCCGCAAACTCCTGATTCGCTTTTAAGCCCGCCGCCATCAGCCATAGAATTTCAAGACGGCCATCAGCCCTCGCCCTATGATTCATTGGGCAGTGATTATTATTATATTCGTTATTATTTAGCCACTAGCACCGGGCCGGGTGAAATGCATCGTCAATACCGGGTTTATTGTTTTGACGATTGCAGTGTTTGCGCAACATATTATCGCTGGAACGACACTCGCATCCAAGACGGAGAAACAGTGGTGGCTCATGCTTGCAATTTGGAGGACTATGTTGTGGGCGAGTATTTTTCTGATATTAAATTTTGGGGGGCTGGTTTAGTTAATATTTCTATCAGCTTAACTCGGTTCAACTACCCGGTTAACTTAAAAAGCGCGGTTTCCGGCCGTAATCTTTAATATGTTTTCAAACACAAGAGGCAGTATTATGGTAATGGCGATGATTATTTTGGGCACGATGATTTTTTTGGCTGCTTATTTTTTGTCTTTTACTATTGCTGGCGCCAAAACAACACAAAGCTATGAATTAAGCACTAAAGCCTATTATTTAGCTGAAGCTGGTTTGGCTGAAGCGATTTTTAAGCTGCAAGAAGACCCTATTTGGCGAGCTGCTTTTGAAACAATGCCCACGGCCGAAGACCCAGAGTGCGTTGGCTGGTCAATTAGTCCCTTGACGCGTACTTCGGTTTTAGAATCCGGAGGCAGTTATACGGTGAGTGTGGTTAATTTAGGTTGCGCTAAGGCTGAAATCAGTTCGGTGGGGGCGGTTACTTATGGCGAAGCCACCGCGCGCAAGGTAGCCAAAACCCAAGTTTATAAAGCCATGGGCAATGTTGTTTCCGAATTTGGGGTATTCTCGGGCGGCCCTAGCGAAAACATAGAATTTAGTTCGGTCAATCCAGCGCGCATTCATAATGGCTCTTTGTTTTCCAATAATCTTTTGAAAATTAAAAATGAAAGTCAAGTTTTTGTGGACAACAAGGCCTTGGCCGCTAACAATATCTTAGTTGATGATGACGCTCAATTATTGGCTATTAGTTGCGCCAAAAATATCTGCCAGACCGGATGCGAGGCCATCAGCGAATGCCCGCCCGAGAGCGTTTCCTTGCCACCCTTGGATTTTGATTCAGCCGAGCCCGCTTCTTATCTCTCGCAAGCCGAACAGAGCGATTGCGGTTCAGTGCGCCAAGATGGCCAAAGCAATTGTTTTTTTACCCCAGCGGAATTCACAAAAGTGATGTGGGACAGTTATCCCGCGCTCTCTTTGCCGATTGGGGCGACAGTTTATGTGGCGGGCGATGTTAATATATCAGCCAGCCAAACCGTAACAGTTAATGGCATTTTAGCGACCGATGGAAATATTGATTTGGGGACTAATTTATGTTGGATGTATCCGGCGTTTCCTTATGTGAGGTGCGGTAATCCTCGTGTTATCGTGGTCTCGCCCGGAGCCGGGCAGTCCTCTGGGCTTTTGGCTCAAGGCAAAGTTAATGTAAGCAGTTACTTAAATAGCTTGACTGTGCAAGGATTAATTTACGCGGGCGGAGAGGCCAAGTTTTCGTCTTTGAACAATCCAACAGAAATTCATGGCGGGCTGGTGGGCCGCAAGCTTACTTTCTCCAGTTTATGGAATAGTTTTGATATCTATCTTGACCCGGAGATGATAGTTAACACTTTTCATAATGCCCAGTATTCCCCAACTATTACTATTGACCACTGGGAAGAAAATTATTAGTTTGCTATAATAATTGTGTTATAATAGATTTATGTTAAATATCTTTTCTACCAAAATTGACGCTTTCGCCTTGAATATTTCCGACACTTCCTTGAAGGTGGCGCAGTTAGGCAATAAAGCGGGGCATTCTTCTCGTTTTATTTATGGCCAAAGCGAGATTCCCGAAGGAATAATAGAGCAGGGCGAAATTAAAAAAGAAAACGAGCTGGCTGATTTAATTAAAAAAACGATTAGCGAGGTTAAGGGCGGCAAAATCAAAAGCAAGTATGTGGCTGTTTCTTTGCCCGAGGAGAAATCATTTGTTGATGTTCTACGGTTGCCCAACCTTAAAGAAGGGGAAATTGAACAGGCCGTGCTTTTTGAGGCCGCTAATTACATCCCTATTCCGTTAGACGAGGTTTATTTTGATTTTGAGATAGTGAAGCGTTCCCCATTAAGCGAAATTTCAGGAACAGCCGCCGGCAAAGTGGCTCCACCGGATTCGTCTGGCGGGTCTATGGAGGTTTTAATTGCCGCTACTCCTAAAAAAATTGTTGATAGCTACGCTTCAATGCTTAAAATAGCTGGGTTGAAACCGTTTTTTATGGAAGTTGAATCGTTGTCTTTATCGCGCGCCCTGATTAAGCAAGGGGTAAGCCATCGGCCGTTATTGATTATTGATTTTGGCCAATTTCGCACGGTTTTTGTGATTTTTGTCGACCAAAGCTTGCGGTTTTCCTCCACTATTCCAGTGGCCTCTAAAGAGCTGGATAATCTTTTGATGAAACAATTAAATATTTCGTTAGCGGAAGCCGAAAAAATCAAGCAAACTGAAGGGCTATGGGGCGACAGCAAAATTTTAGATATCATTGTGCCAGTGCTGACTGACCTAACCGAACAAATTAAAAAACATTTGGATTATTATCATTCGCACTCTCCGCTCAATCATGTGCCCCACTTTGTGGAAAAAATAGTGCTTTGCGGCGGCGGCGCTAATTTGAAGGGCTTGGCTAGTTTTTTGGCCGACGCCTTAAAGATTAGAATTGAGCTGGGCAATCCTTGGGTAAATGTTTTTTCCGCGCAACACAAAGAAATCTTGCCTGTTTCGTTGGAAGAATCAGTGAGTTATGCCACGGCCATAGGTTTGGCCTTGAGCGTTTCGCTTTATGATTAATCTTTTACCGCCTCAAGATAAAAATGAATTTAAGAAAGAGATTATTTTCAAAAAAATCTCAATTATTTTGTTTTTTCATTTTATTTGTTTGTTGATTTTGATTTTTGCTTTGAGCTTAATCAGCGCTTTTTTCACCCAGCAAACAGAAATTGTTAAAGAGCAGGCCGTTCAGCAAGAGCAACAGGCGCAATCAGCCCAGTTTCAAATGTATAAGGCCGACGCCGCTGGGTTTAACGATACACTCAATAAATTAGAGGTTTTTTGGCGGGGACAGGTTTTAACTTCGGATTTTTTAGAAAAGTTTTTGCCCTTGATTTCGTCTAATGTCCACCTCAAGTCCTTGTCATTTAAGATGTCTTCTAAAAAAATTACTCTGGCAACCCCGGCGGTTTTACAAAAAGCCGCAGGCGAGGATTCTGCCCAGACCGCGGAGAGCGAGCCTGCTGCCCAGATAATCTTTGGAGCAGTTAGGGTAGAAGGAGTAATTGACTCCCGAGAAGGTCTTTATGAATTTAAGAAATCATTGGAAGGGCAAAAAGAATTTCAAGAAATTGTTTTTGCCCCAGCTTCTTGGGCTCACGCTGCATTTCCAGATTTTTCTTTGAATTTTAGTTTTTTGCCAGCTAAAAAATAATTATGCTTTCAGCTAAAAAGAAAATTTATATTTTGATTTTAATATTTTGTCTGGCAGATGTTTTGCTTTTTATTTTGGTAATTTTTCCTTTAACTAAAAGGGTTGGAGAAAACGCTAATGAATTTCGCGGCCAGCAAAAAAATTTAAGGGCGCTGGAAG
>PFAV01000016.1 GCA_002773545.1 bacterium (Candidatus Gribaldobacteria) CG10_big_fil_rev_8_21_14_0_10_41_12
AAACCCAAATCGCGCCAACCAAATTAATTTACTTATCCCCCGATCGGACACTTTTTGAAACAAAATGGCAGAGATGATTTTTTCAGTTTTAGCTAAAATTTTTAGCTAAAGCGAGCTATCATGATGACTTCATCGCCGCGGAAGAGGTCTTTAATGATGGCTTCGGGCTGGGCGTCTAAGGTTTTTTGATAGAGCCGCTGGGCTTGATTTTCGGTGCCAGTGGTTACCTCAACTATTTTTAGTTTCGCGCTGCGTTTTTTTAGATAATCTAAAATCTTTTTTAGCGATTGTTCAATCAAAAACGAAGCCACTCCCCTGCCTCGGGCTGTTTCTTTAACCGCGATTTGCTCCAGTTCCCAAACCGCTGATTTTCTAAAACCGCCTTTTTCCAGCCACAAAATATAGCCCAAAATTTCGTCTTTTTCTTTGGCCACAAAATATTGCGTTCGCGGAAAAGCGCTAAAATTGCAAATTAGCCACTTTTTAGCGCCAGCCAAACTGCCATAGCCCTTAAAACACTGGTTGGCAATTCTGGCTATTTCAAACAGATCTTTTTTGTTTAATGATTGAATTTTTATCATAAACTTAAGCCGTAGTTTAATTCGTGCGATCGCACGAATTAAACAATGGTTTGTTTCTATTCTACGGTGACGGATTTTGCCAAATTGCGCGGCTTGTCTACATCAATGCCCTTGGCGTCGGCCACATAATAGGCCAAAAGCTGTAAGGGAATCACATTGACTATTGGTGATAACAAGTCAATAGTTTTGGGCGTTTCTATCGTCCAGTTGGCCAACTGGCTTGCTCGAATATCGCCTGGATTAACAATGGCCAAGATTTTACCGTTTCTGGCTTTTATTTCCTGCATATTGCTCAAGATTTTTTCATAGGTTTGATCATTGGTGGCGATAAATACCACCGGCATATTTTCGTCAACTAAGGCAATGGGCCCGTGTTTCATTTCCGCGGCCGGATAGCCCTCTGCGTGAATATAGGAAATTTCTTTAAGTTTCAAGGCGCCTTCCAAAGCAACTGGATAGCTAAACCCCCGACCAAGAAATAGGGCGTTAGAGCTATTTTTTATAAAATTGGCCAAGGCCTTGACCAGCTCGGCTTGATTGAGAACCTGTTGGATTTTTTCGGGAATTAGTTTCAACTCTTTGATGATGTTTTTATCAATTTGCGCGTTTTTTTCTTGCTGTAAGTATAGCGCCAGCAAAACTAAAGCGGTTATTTGGCAAGTAAAGGCCTTGGTGGAGGCCACGCCAATCTCTGGCCCGGCGTGCAAATAAATACCGCTATCAACTTCGCGCGAGATAGTTGAACCCACTACATTAATAATGCCCAATGTTTTTGCTCCTTTTCGCTTAGCCTCGTTTAGGGCGGCCAAGGTGTCGGCGGTTTCGCCTGATTGAGAGATGGCAATAGCCAAGTCATTATTATTGATAATCGGGTCCCGGTAGCGAAATTCCGAGGCATATTCTACTTCAACCGGCAAACGACAAATTTTTTCAAATAAATGTTTGCCGATTAGCCCGGAATAAAAACTGGTGCCGCAAGCCACCATAATAATTCTTTTAATGCTGGCTGGATCAATATCAATAGATAATTTCACTTCGTTGTCAGTGATTCGGCCCCGCAAGGTGTTGGCGATGGCTTGGGGCTGTTCAAATATCTCCTTGAGCATAAAATGCTTAAAGCCAGCTTTTTCAATTTGGCCGACATCCCATTTTAGCTCTTGAATTTCTTTTTTAACGATGTCTCCGTTAGCCATTTTTGTTAAAAAGCCTTTTTGGTCTATGACAACCATTTCCCCATCATTGAAATAGACCACTTTTTTAGTGTGTTCAAGAATGGCTGAAGCGTCCGAAGCCAAAAACATTTCATTGTTGCCTATGCCCAAGATTAACGGAGAGCCCTTTTTAGCGGCAATAATTTTATTTTCGCCCGCCTTCAAAATAGCCAAGCCCCAAGCGCCCTCTAAAAGCGCCAGGGTTTTCAAAACCGCTTCTTCAAAATTGTTATTTAGGCAAAATTTTTCAATTAAATGGCTGACAACCTCGGTATCAGTGTCGGAAAGAAAACAATGGCCCTCTTTTTCTAAAAGTTTTTTAAGGGCTTGGTAATTTTCAATAATGCCGTTGTGAACTACGGCGATTTTTTCTTGGCAATCCAAGTGAGGATGAGCATTGCGTTCGGAAGGCTCGCCGTGCGTGGCCCAACGGGTATGGCTAATGCCTATGGTGGCGGGTAGAATTTCGTTGTCCACTTTTCGCGCCAACTCTCCTACCCTGCCTTTGGCTTTGATGGTTTTTAGTTTGTTGGGCTCTAATAAACAAATACCCGCGCTGTCATAACCGCGGTATTCTAATTTTCGCAAGCCGTTAACAAGCAGGGGTGTTGCTTTTTGAAAGCCAATATAACCAAATATGCCGCACATATAAAATGGTATAGTGTCTTAGGGCAGACCTAATACAAGCTTGTATTAGGTCTGCCCTAAGACATTGCCTAGTATAATTTTTGTAGAAGTTCAAGGAAGAGGGCCGAGCTCCAGGCCTGGCATAAGCAACCCTCGGCTTGCAAACTGCGGGCCGAGCTTAGTTCTGAATGGTGGCCAACTATTCCCTGCCAGAGAATGTCTTGGGCGCTGGCTTTGATGATTTGTTCAATGTAGGGCTTAAACTTTTTTTGGTTGATTTTGGCCAAAACCAAGGCGGCTAAATTATTAATGAAAAACCAGCTATCGCCCTGATGATAACTAATTGGGGTTTCGCCGCTGTGCTCGTTATGGAAGGTCGGGCTGTATTTATCAACGGTTGACAGGCCGCCCCAGTCCAACCAAAGGCGGGGCAAAAGATTGGTGAAGCATTTTTCCCACTCACCCTTAGTTAAAAGTTGAGAATAGCTATGATAGCCCAGAAAAACATTGGGCCGAGCAGTGAGGTCTGCCAATTGGCCATTAAAACCATCAGCCAATGCTTGGCCATTCCAAAATTTTTCTTTGATTAAAATATGGCTGTCGTCTTCTAAATTATCATAAAAGAATTTTTTGCGCCAAAATTCAAAATTTTTGGAAGCAATGCGGCAAGCGGCCAGAAAAAGAGTTTGCAATTCAATAGTTGCGGGGTAACGGTCAACGGTGTCCATCCAGGTGGCTTTTTGACCGTGCCAGAATAAATTTTGGCTGACTGATTTTTCAAACTCTTGTATAGCTGTTAATAAAAACTTTCTATGCCATTGTTGAAAAATATCAGCTCGCTTAATAGCCCAGCCCCAACCATCTTCTGCTGAATTGTTTTTTTCACCCCTAATAATATCTCTAATAAGATTATGCCAAATTGTCTGGCTGGCGGGCTTATTGAGCATTTTGAGGGCTGGCAGGCAAAGAGCGGCATCTCTTTGCCAAAATTGAAAAAACCAAGGCAGGCCAGCATAAAGCCCTTTGATTTTTTTCTTTTCGTCAAACACCAAACAGCTTCTAAGAGAGTTTTTGGCGCAAAGATAGGCCAATCTTAATTCTGAATCTTTGATCTTGGGGCGATTAAAAAATGGCCAAAGATTTTTTATTTCCCGAACCGCTTTCTTTTTGAGCGATCTTAAATGATTAGCGCCGAATTGCGCCTGCTCTATGGCTTGGTCTTTGGTTTGAGCCGCTGCTAAAACCAACCGCTGGCTGTTTTTGAATTTTAAGGCCAAATAAACCGACCGTTCAAAGGGAGCCGAATGGCGGTTTTTGTCAAAAGTGTAGTCGCGGGTTACCCATTGGTTGGGCCTTTCGTGGGTGGCGGTGTCGGCCTTGATGGCTACAAAAAATTCTTTCATTGCCTCATCAACTGTTTGGCATTTTACCACCACCAGGCCAGCTTGTTCAAAGATTTCGTAAGCCGCGCTGTTTTGGTTGTCGTAGGATTCTTTGGCGTCAAAAAATAGTTTAATGTCGCTGGGCAAAGTTGTTTCATAAACTAAAACATTTAAGAATGACGGCGTGAAAAATGTTTCGTTGGTTTCTCCCCTCTTTCTCTCTACTTGCCAAAAATTATTTTTTATTTCACTAACATCTGCCCCTCCCTCTATCTCAATATTTTCAAGAACGCGAAAAATTTTATTGCCAGCCAGCCGGCTGGGAGTAAAAAACCATCCCTGATAGCGGCTGAATGGCTTTTCAGCCAGCCAAAAATATCCGCCCAAAAGATTAGTTAATAAAAAACCATTTTGCTTTTCTACGGTTTTAACTACCCGGTTATTTTCGTTAAAATAGTGAATTATTTTCATGTTAGAAATCGTTAATGAGGAGCGAAGCGACGAATTTACGAGTTCTTACACCCTGTGAAGTAGAAATTTGCTTTGCAAATTTCAATTTTAATTTTGAAAAAATTGAAATTACTTCACGGGGTAAAATCCCGCTAGTCAATCGCGCTTCGCTTATGGCTCGCGTTCTTGGAGCGTCATTTTATGGGCTTTAAAATAATTAGCGGCTAATTTTTTCCAGCCAAAAAACGCAGAAAGATCTTTGGCGCGCATTTTGTTTTCTACTCTTTCTTTGCGTTGGTATTGCGCGAAATCAAACAAAGTATTGGCTAATGAATCAACAACTTCCTCGTCTTTTTTGCCAGTTCTTTTTAAGATAAAAATACCAGGGTATTTTTTGTTTTTAATGTGTTCTTGGCAAGCTCGGCCAAATCCGGTAAGGTCGCTAGTGATTGATGGTACGCCAAAGCCAGCGGTTTCCAAAGGAGTATAACCCCAGGGCTCGTAAAACGACGGGAAAACTCCTAAGTGAGCGCCTTTTAGAAATTCTTCGTAAGTAAGATTGGTTAAGCCGTCGTGGCCAGAAAGGTAAATAGGATAAAAAACCGCTTTAACTTTATCCTCGGGTTTATTGTCTATGCCAGCCGCTTGCAAGGCATCTAAAATAGCGTCTTGTTGGCTAACCAAATCGTGAGTGGTTAATGGCGGGGTACCCTTTCTTTTTAATTTTAAGAATTTTTTCTCAATGTTAAACAAAAAATCCTTGTTAAAGAGCGTTTCCTCGGATATTTTTTTGTCTTCGGCTAGGGCGTAGAGCACTTTTTCTTGGGTTTCCTCAGAGATTTCTTCTAAAGAATTTTTGATGTCGTCCAGAAATTCGCGGCTTTCTAAAATATCGGTCTTTACTCCCCTTACATCCGAAGGCACTAAAAAGAAAACAACTATTGTTTTTTTGGCGTGGCTTTCTTGCATTTTTTTATTGAGCTGGGCCAGGGCTTTAATAAAGATATCCAACCCTTTGGCGCGAAATTCGTAGCGGCAAGCGGTAAAGAAAAATAAAGTTTGTTGCAAGTCAAAAGCATAATAAGGAAAGAAATAAAAAAGCAAAAAATTTCTTAAGCGGTTGCGGTGCGCTCTATGCTGAATGGTTAATTCTTCAAAGCTGGGATATTGGCTTTCACTGATGCCGTTGGGCAAAAAGATATCGGTCGGTCTGCCCAAGAATCGTTCGGCCTCCCAAGCGGTAATATGGCTGACGGTGGTGAAAACAGCGGCTTGGCTGGCGGCGGCTTTTTCTAATTGATGCTTGGCTTTGATATTAAATTTAGCGATATTTTCTTCTATGTTAATCTTGTCAATAAAATTATAAAAATCAACATTGTTGTAAGCTAAAGTTCGTCCCAAAGTAGTGGCGTGGGTGGTAAAAACCGCGCCTATTTGCGGCGCAGTCTTTGCTAGGTGTAAAAGGCCGGCTCCCGAGAGCCATTCGTGGAAATGAGCCACTACTTTTTGGCCGGCGAAAAGGCCGGCCATTTTTTCAATTAACAAACCGCAGGCCGTGGCCCAAACAACCGGCTCGGTGAAATCGTTGAGGGCTGATAAAGAATCAATTTGCCAATTATCCCAAAGCTCGGTTTTTATTTGATTGGCTTTGGGCCAAAAATCCTTAAAATCAATTAAAATTATTTTGGGCTCGCCTTTAATCAGCCATTTGCCAAAATGGCATTTTAAGCCCTGCTCGGTTTCTAAACTATGAAAAATTTCTTTGAGGCCGTCAAAGGGCGGCTCTTCTTCAAACTCGCCTTTGGTTTTATCGTGAAAATAAGGGCCAAGCAAAAAATAATTTTCCGGATATTGTTCAAGCATTTGCTCGGCTTTGGATGTTAAAACAGTCCAAATGCCCCCTACTTTATTGCATACTTCCCAAGACACCTCAAAAACCGCTGCGGGTTTTTCTGCAGGGACGGCTTTAGAAAATATTTTTTTAGCGTTCATACTTATAATTGGGCTTTGATTTTTTGGGCTATTAACTTGGCGTTTTTAATTTTTTCAATTTGTTTGGCTAAAGTTTTTTTGCCGAAAACGCCTTCAAGCCAGCGGCTAAAATCATTTTTGCTGGCGTTGACATGGTGGCTGAAAACTTGTTGATCTATTTTCTCCAAAATAACGGCGCATTCTTTTAAGTTTTTAGCCACTTGGCCATCGCAAAACCAAAAGGCCTTTTCTGGCGAGACATTTATAGGAGATGATTTTTTAGCAGGTTTCATATTTTTATGATTTTTAAGATTGCGACCTTTGATTTAATGTAGTTGCAGTTTTAAGTCGTTGAAGATATTCATATAGGCAATATAGCCGTCGTAGGGCGATTCGTAGGGGCTGAAGTATTTATGCACATCCCCGTCAGCAAACCATTTAACGCACATATAATAAAAATGATCCGAGGTTTGCAGCTTGCGCCAAGTGTCTAACAGTTTTTTGTTTTTGGTTTTTTTAATCTTGCTTTCTAAAGAGTAAATATTTTCTATAGCGGTTTTTTGCATTTTGTTGCCTAACCAGGCGGAAAGGTCTCTTTCGGTGTCAGCCCAAGTAACAATGTTAGGAAAATCAAGCTCGGCCTTGGGCTTGTATAATTTTATCACTTCTGCGGGATTTTGAAAATTGTTCTCGGGATATTTTAAGATTTCATTGGGCAGGTTTTTCAAAAATTCAAAAATGCCGGTTTCAGCCCACTGGTGTTCGCCAAAGGTTTCATAGTCCATAAATAAATTTATTATTTCCCCATTACCCTCGCTGCCCCTAATCCAAGCGGCAAATTTTTCAGCGGTTAGCGGCCAGTCCGCCCAATCGCGGCAGGAAAAACGAAACGAGATATTGTCACTTAGCTTATAGTTTCGTAGTAATAACTTGGTTTGTCCACCATCTTTGGCTTGATAAACGAAATTAGGGCTTCGCCAACCCAAGATATAATCAGCCCCTTCCCCTAATATGCCTTTATAGCCCATTTCTCCGACTTGTTTAGCCATTTGGTTGTTGAGCATTAGCTCGGTGTTGCGGAAAACTTTGGGTTGAAGATTAAAAAGTTTTTTAATTTTGCGGTTGTGTAAAGCTACCTGCGCTTTGAATTCTTCAGCTGAATAAAGATAAGCCAAGGAATGATGATATGTTTCCCCTAAAATTTCGCAGCAACCAGTAGCTGTTAATTTCTGAAAACCCTCAATAACTTCGGGAAATGATTCTTCTAATTGTTCCAACAAAACGCCGGATAAACCAAAGGCCACTTTGAATTTTCCTCGGTGTTGGCGGATAAGTTGCAAGAGCAGTTTATTGGTGGGCAAATAGCTTTTGCGGACAATCCGTTCTAAATAACTTTTATTGGCCGAAGTGTCAAAATATTCTTGATTTTGGCCAATATCAAAAACCGAGAAGTTTTTCAAACGAAACGGCTGATGGGTTTGTAGGTAAAGGCAAACTGATGGCATAAGATGGATGAAACTCGGTTCACTCTTTGTAAGAAGTGAAATGAGTTCCTTTCAAGCCAATACTTCGTTGTAAATATTAAGACAAGTGGTAGCGGAGTTGTCCCAGGTGATGTTTTGGACTTCGGTTTGGCCGTTTTGCGACATTATTTGGCTTAAAATCGGATATTGTAAAACCGCTAAAATTTTGGCGGCCATTTCGTTTATATCCCAAAAATCAACTTTGAGGCAGTTTTTGATTACCTCGGACACGCCTGATTGTTTGGAAATAATGGCTGGCGCGCCGTGGCTCAAGGCCTCCAAGGCGGTTAGGCCAAACGGCTCGGACACCGAAGGCATAACGAATAAATCAGCTAATTGATAAATTTTAGACAAGTTTTCATCGCGCAAAAAACCGGTAAAAATAACTTTATCAGCTATGCCCAAATCAATGGCTGAATTTATTAATTGGGCCTCCATATCGCCCGAGCCGGCCATGACAAAATAAACATTAGGATTTTTTTCTAAAACTTTTTTGGCCGCCAGCAAGAAATAGTCAGGGCCTTTTTGCAGGGTAAGCCGTCCTAAAAATAAAACGATTTGGAACTTTTTTTTGAGACCGCCCAAATTCAGCGAATTATGAAAGTCGCGGGCTGTTCTTTGGAAGTCCAGACCATTATAAACTATAGCTATTTTTTCTGGGTTGATACCATAATTATCAATCACTTTTTGTTTGGTAAAATTACTTACCGCGGCGATTTTGTCGGCTTTGCTAAAGCCCTCTTTTTCAATGGCATAGACCTGCTCGTTAACATTGTGGCCGCCGGTGCGGTCAAATTCAGTGGCGTGAATGTGCGCTACTAATGGTTTACCTGAAATTTTTTTAGCCATAATGCCCGTTGGATAGCATAACCAATCGTGAGCGTGAATAATGTCAAACGATTCTCGCTTGGCTATTTCGCGAGCTAATAAGGCGTATCTTTTTACTTCGTCTACCAATCCTCGGCCAGCGAAAAGGCCTTGAGCTATTTTTCCATAAATATCAGGACTAAGGTAAGCGGCTTTTAATATTTTTTCAGCGTCAATTGGGTTTTCATCAGCGAAAATCAAACGGCAAAAATCAGTTTGGCAGTTTATTTTTTTGGGCAAAACAAAAAGCACTTCAACGCCTTGTTTGGCCAAGGCCTTACTCAAACCATAACAAGCCACCCCTAACCCGCCTGAATTAAAGGGCGGAAATTCCCAGCCAAACATTAAAACCTTCATTTTTTCTGCTATTTTATGTTCATCTATTATACTGCTTTTCTCGCTTGTCAACAAAGGCAACAAGGGTGGATAACCCTTGAAATCAAAACTGTTGCAAGATATGAGCGATCGCTCATATCTTGCAACGGTTAGAATAGCAAGGCCGCTCCGATGGCGGAGGCGTTTTGGCCTAACTTGGCTAAAACTATTTTGGGCATTTGCGCTTTAGCCCAAAGCAAGTTTTTCTCAAGTAACCCGGTTCCTTGAAGTCGAAGTAACCGGGTTACTTCGACAGCGCCTTTGCCGCCTAAAATTATTATTTCTGGGTTAAAAATGTTAATTAAATTAGCTAAACCAATAGCATTTATTTTCTCTTGCTCTCTTGGTTTATTTTTGGTGGCTTGATATAACCTCTCCCATGATTTGCCCCTATCAATAATCATATGACCAAACTCTCCTGCCCAGCCATCTTTCCCTTTAAGAATATAATCATAATTTCCCCAACTTTTAACTTTGCACTTTGAACTTTGAACTTTTATCGCTCCGCCAATACCGGTGCCAAAAACCACCGCCAATATGTTATTATATCCCTTACCCGCTCCCAGCATGGCCTCGGCTCGCAAAAAGCAACGCGCATCATTGTCTATTTTAACAATTTTATCAGGCCAAAGCTTTTTTAAGTTAAGTCCGTTTAATTGTGGCGCGTTGGGGCATTTAATAATTTGGCCAGTTGCCATATTAAAAATACCCGGCACGCCCAAACCGATTTTTTGCAAGTCATACTCCTCTACTATTGCTTTAAGATTGTCTTTGTTGGGATCGCCAGTAATTTGTTTTTGCTCAACAATTTTCTGACCGTCCCAAACAACTAAATTAACCTTTGACCCGCCAATATCCACCCCCAAAATATTTTCGTTTTTGATAGCCATTTCTTAATTGTAGCATAAAATCTAAATTTTTAGCCAAACAAGCTGGCTTTAATTTGACACTAACCAGCCAAAAGTGATAAAATGAGATGGTTGCAAAACTATTTCGTAGCGAAATTTTAGATTTTCGAGCGAGGCGAGGAAGACGAGCAAAATGTTTTGAGGCC
>PFAV01000057.1:0-1465 GCA_002773545.1 bacterium (Candidatus Gribaldobacteria) CG10_big_fil_rev_8_21_14_0_10_41_12
TGTTAAACGCAAAGACAAAATGAAAAGCGTCATCAAAGAGGTTAGGACTTTGATTGAGCAAAAAAAGTTTAAGGAAGCCGAAAAGCTTTTGCCGCAAGTTTACCAAACATTGGATAAAACCGCCAAAGTGGGCGCCATCAAAAAAAATACCGCCAGCCGTAGAAAATCGCGGCTAACCAAAGCGCTTAACAAAGCTCAAGTAAAATAGTAATTTTACTAAATTTTGGTGTTCGTCATTCTGAGGCCTAATGGCCGAAGAATCTCGGGATTCTTCGCCTGCTGGCTCAGAATGACATGGGGGCGGAACGCGTAAATCCTGTTAAGTTTCAATGACAAATGTTTTCAGACAATCTTCAATTGACAAGCCGCCGGTTTTGACCGACCAGTCAAGATTGAAAAGCCGCTGATAGATTTTTTTTAATTCAGCCAAAGAGAAATAACGGGCTTGCTGGCTGGTTTTTTGCAAAACAAAAGGATGCAATTTAAAGCCAGTTAGAGTGGCAGGCTGGCCTTCACTGGCTTTAACAGCCAAAAGATTGCGAAACTGATAAATAAACATAGAAAAAATATAAAAAGGCGAGTCGCCCTTGGCCAAATGCCGCTGTAACATTCGCCAAGCCCGTGACTTGTCGCGCTCGGCCAAGGCGCCAATGGTGTTAAAAATGGCTGGCTCAACTTTCGGCTTAACCAATAGCCGAATATGCTCCTCGCGAATTATTTTGCTGTAACTGGCTATTTTTTTTAATTCATGATGCAAGCGCCATAAATCATTGCCCGCCAACAATAAAGCGCTCAAAGCGCTCCCCTCAAAAGAAGCGCCGTATTTGGCCGCCTCCTCTTTAAGCCACACTTTTAATTCATTCTCCTTCAATAAGGGAAATTCCTGGCATTGAGCTTGCTTGAGCAAGGCCTTAAACAAAGCGCTTTTTTTGTCGGGCTTGCCTTTTTCTAAAATCACCACTATATCGCTAACAGCCGCGATTTTTTTGATGTTTTTCAAAAAATCAGCGCTAAATTGGCCATTGCCCAAAACATTTTCTAAAAAGAAAAGTTTGTTTGAAACAAACATTGACCGTTGAAAAAGCGCCTCGGAAAAATCCTGAAAAGTAATTTTGCCGCCAGTCAAATCAATTTTTTCTAAATTCAAACCACCCCCGCTTTTCTGGCAAAATTGCTTTTCAATTTCATGGGCTTTTTGTTGAAGCCGATAGGTATCGGGACCGTAGAGAAAATATAACATGTTAGAAATCGTTAATGAATGAGCCCATTAGGGCGAATGAATTTATGAGTTCTTACACCCTGTTAGAGTTTCACTGATGTTCTCTGTACCACTTACGGCGTCAAGCGAAGCGGCTTCGCCTGTCAACGTCTATAGAGATGGTTGCAAAACTATTCCTGCTGCAATTTTATCTTTTCGGCTGCGTCATCGTCAGACTTCGCAAAATGCTTTTCGCCGTAGCTGGGC
>PFAV01000057.1:1481-11247 GCA_002773545.1 bacterium (Candidatus Gribaldobacteria) CG10_big_fil_rev_8_21_14_0_10_41_12
ACCATCTCATAATACAATTAACATCAACGAAACTCTAACAGGGTAAATTCCGCTGGCCAAAAACCGAGCCTGCGGCTCCCGTTTTTGGAGCGTCATTTACTTTTGACAATTAGGGCAGTAATGCGCGCTTCTGCCAGCCAGCCTAATCCGCTCAATAATACTGCCGCATTTAACGCACTGCTGGCCTGTTCTCTGATAAACCTTGTGCTTACGGCTATAACCGCCTTTTTGGCCGAAAGCGTCTAAGTAGTCGCTAACTGATGAACCGCCCGCCTTGATAGCCGCTGTTAAAATCTCCTTAATCTTGCCTAAAAGTAAAATAATTTCTCTAGGCCCAAGAGCTCCAGCTACCCGTAAAGGATGGATACGCGAAGCGAACAAAATCTCGTCAGCATAAATATTGCCAATGCCCGCTATAAACTTTTGGTCCATTAAAAGCGTTTTGATTTTGGCTTTGGGCTTTTTGGCTATCATCAAAGCAAACTGCTTTTCAGTTAAGCCAAACGGCTCGGGGCCTAATTTTTTTTTAATGTCTTTGAGTTGGCTTTCTGATACTATTTTATACCAGCCAAATTTCCTGACATCATTAAAAATCAAACAACTGCCATCATTAAAATTAAAAACCCGGCGCGTATGTTTGCCAGGAGTACCGTTAAAAATCAACTGGCCAGTGAGTTTTAGATGAAAAATCAAGTGGCTTTTGTCAGCAAACTCAATATCCAAAATTTTTGCCCTTCGGTTGACACCGATAACTTTTTTACCTTGCAACTCTTTACCAACAATCTGCTTGGCCAACTGTTGCCTAATTGTTTCTACTTCGGGCAATTCCGGCAAAGATTCTCACAAATAACATAAAACAAATAACGAATAACTTCTATCCTTGTTATTAGTTATTAGTTATTAGTTATTAGTTATTAGTTATTAGTTTTATTCAAGACCTGTTTAATTTTTTCTACAATTTCATTGGGCGTAAAATGCGCTTTAATCATAAAATCAACCGCTCCCAATTGCATTCCCTTGTCAACATCTTCTTGTTGCCCTAAATTAGATAAAATAATCACTGGAATATCCGCCAAGGCCATATCTTCCTTCATTTTGGCTAAAACATCAAACCCGCCTATGCCCGGTAAAATCAAGTCCAAAAGCACTACTTCTGGCTTTTGTTCTTTCATTGATTTTAAGCCGTTTTCACCGTCAATCGCGCTTAAAATTTCAAAGCCTGGCTCGCTTGCTAATTTGCGCACCATCAGCTCTCTTAAAAATTTATCGTCCTCAATAACAAGTATTTTTGACATGTTAGAAATCGTTAACGAAGAGCTAAAAATTTGCAGGCAAATTTTTAGCTATGAGTTTTACGATTTATTACACCCCGTGAAGTAGAAATTTGCTCTGCAAATTTCAATTTTAAGATCCTGAGGGCAGACCTCCTGAAAACTGGGCTCCCAGTATGGGGAGGTCTGCCCTCAGGATCTTAAAATTACTTCATGGGGTTAAACAGCTCTAAACTCGGGCTTCGCCTACTGGCTCGCCCTTGTTAAGACCTGTTTAACTTTCTCCACAACTTTTTGCGGGTCAAATTCTGTTTTAATCAACCAATCAAAAACTCCAAGACCCCTTGCCTTATCAAAATCTACTGGTTGGCCCGAATTAGAAATAATAATAATCGGCACATTTTTCAGCAACTCACTTTGTTTCATTTCAGCAATAACGGCAAAGCCGTTTTTTTCCGGCATAACAATATCAGTTAAAACCAAATCAGGAACTTCTTTTGCCATCATTAGCATGCCTTCTTTGCCGTTTTGAGCTGTTTTCACTTCGTATCCTTCGCGTGAAAGCTTTTTGGTTAATAAGTCCAAAAGAATTACTTCATCTTCAATAATAAGAATTTTTTTGGCTGTTGTTGTATTTTCCATATGTTAGAAATCGTTAATGAATGAGCCCGTTAGGGCGAGTGAATTTACGAATTCTTACACCCCGTGAAGTAAAAATTTGCAAAGCAAATTTCAATTTTAAGATCCTGAGGGCAGACCTCCTGAAAACTGGGCTCCCAGTATGGGGAGGTCTGCCCTCAGGATCTTAAAATTACTTCATAGGGTAAGTCCTCCGTAAGCTCTGGCTTCGGCTTATCGCCTCGCCATCGCTAACGGATTACTTATTTTATCACTTAAATCTTTTACCAGCAAGACCACCTGCTGGCAATGTGAAATAAAGGGTAGTTCCCTTGCCCTCTTCCGACTCAAACCAAATTTTGCCGCCATGCGCTTCCACAATGTTTTTGGCGATAAAAAGCCCTAAACCGCTTCCTTCAGTTTCCATTTTTACGGCTGAACTGGCGCGGAAAAATTTACTAAAAATCCGCAGCTGTTCTTTTTGAGAAATACCCATGCCCGAATCAGCCACTGTTAGTAAAAATTCATTTGGCTGTTTGTCAAAAGTTAAAGAAACCTTAATGCCGCCTGTTTTTGTGTAATGCAAGCTATTGTCCAAGATATTTTGTATGGCTAAAGAAATCTTTTCCGCGTCCACTTCCACTGACGGCGCGGCCTCGGCCGGCTTTTGATACTCAAATAGCAGCCCCTTCTTTTCAACTTCCTTGCCAAAAGGAATAACAATTTCGTTCACTATTTTTATAAAGTCATGTTTGATCAGTTTGGCCAAAAATTTGCCTTCTTCAATGCGAGCAGTGTTAAGCAGGTCGTTAACCAAGCCAATCATTCGCTCATTGCTTCGGTAGGTCTTGTCAAGCAGTTCTTTTTGGTCGTTCGTTATTTTGCCCACTTCGCCCCCGGCCAACATACTTAATGTCCACTTAATGGCTGAAAGGGGAGTGCGCAACTGATGGGCGGCAATGGAAACAAATTCTGTTTTAAGCCGTTCAATAACTTTCTCGCGAGTGATATCATGTAAAATAACTAATTGCCCCCCCGAACAAAGATTAGCCCCTCCCACGCAAACTATTGAAACCTCTAAAATTAAGTTGTCGTTTATGGTGAACTCTTGCCGAAAAACTTGCCTGTCTTTTTTTTGGGTTAACTCAAGGATATTCCCTAATGGCTGGCCGACAAATTGGTTCACTTTTTTGCCCACTGCTTCGCCTTCAGCCAGAGCAAAAAACTCGCTAGCTTGAGGGTTAAACAAAACAATAGTTCCTAACTCAATTAATAAAAGGCCATCAGCAAAATTTTTAATAATTATCAGGGTTTTGTCTCTTTCGGCTTCGGCTTTTTTTCTTTCTTCTTCAACATCATTCAAGATATTCATCAAAGCGGCCTTGGTTTCTTCCAAGTCGCTGGCGTTCGCTTCTATTTCCCTAAGCTCCGCTTCCCGCTGTTCCTGAAGCCGGGAAATTTCTAAATCGCGCCTGACCAACATTTTGGCAATCCTGTCTAATTCAACAAGATCGCTTTCTTGTTTTTCCTTAATTCTATTCAATTCAAAATCGCGCCGAATCAGCGTCTTGGCCACTTCTTCAAACTCTTGGTTGTTGGTTGCTGAAAAATTCTGATTTTTCATTTTGATTATTCGCCCAACAAAATCATGGTCATTGTTTCATTATGAAACAGCGAAGAACATGTCGGGCCGACATCTCCTCTTAGCGGCGCTTGCTCTCCATAAGTATAAAATCCAATCAAAGGTATGTTGCCCCCCAAAACACTTTGAATGGCCTGAATTTCTTCGTCAGCTCTTTTACCCAATAACATATAGCGAGCGGCGCAATTAAACACCAAAGCGGCTTTGGGGGTTGCCCCCTTTAATTGTTGTTTGGCTTTTTTAGCCGCTTCTTGAGCCGCTTCAATGGCTTTTTCGTAATCACCCAACATCAGACGAATTTGCGAGCCCTGTGGTATTTCTCCCGCGCAAACCAATTCTCCTTTTTCATTGGCCACAAAAGCGACTCTAATTAAAAGTTCATCCGACCCTTCAACGCTCATGCCCAAAGGATAAACATAACAAATACGCGACAAGGGCTTATAAAGCTGTTTGGCTTCTTCGGCTCC
This sequence comes from bacterium (Candidatus Gribaldobacteria) CG10_big_fil_rev_8_21_14_0_10_41_12, assembly GCA_002773545.1. Classification (GTDB taxonomy): domain Bacteria; phylum Patescibacteriota; class Minisyncoccia; order Minisyncoccales; family CG1-02-41-26; genus CG1-02-41-26. Next base: position 5,480 of record PFAV01000057.1, read on the forward strand.
AAAATATTCTTCAAAAAATTTGATAGCCGGCTTACCGTTTATTTCTTTGATAGTAGCCCCTTCTGATTTAGTTACGGTAACGGGCAAACCAATTGACTGCCAACCATGTTGCACCCCAATACCAAAAGAAATCTTACCCGACATGGCCACGCCCACCACCGCGTCGCTTAGGGCCTCTCCTTGATGATACTCGTAGGTTTTAGTAAAGGTAGAAGCGTCAGAAGCCATACCCCCGATAATGGGGAGGTTTTTTCTGGAGCCGTCTAAAATTCCCCTAACCACGGCTGAACCGTTTACTCCCACCGCATCCATAAAAATCATTAAAACAGCTGTGGCCTGGTCAACCAAATTTTTGGCCAAAGAATGCCCGGCCGCGTAAGAATCCTTTTGAGCATTGACTCCCACAGCTGATTTTAAGATAATATCATCACTGGATATAGCCATAACTGCCACCCCTTTGTCAAAGCCATGGTTATTAGAAATACACCGCAACCCGCTGCAACCAACCACTAAAGCGTCTTTGGCCAATAATTTAACGCCCTTGAGCACTTCTTCTTGACTGTAATTAACAGTCGCAAAAACCACTAACAAATTGGCAGCCCCATTGACTTGAGATAGGGCGTTAGAGCAGGCCTCTTGGCCAGCTGAAAAAGAATCATCTTTTATGCTTTCTCCAGACCAGGCTTTTAACATATTTATTTGCTGGCTGTTTCTCGCGAAATAATAAATCTACATAATTTATTAGCTTGGCGAATGTCAGCCAGTATTTATTTTAATTTTTAAATCCTCTATTTCTTGTTTTAATTCTACCATTTTTAATTCTCGGCCAATGGCAATTTTCTGAAATCGCTCTAAATCAGCGACTTTTTCTTGCAGTTCCCTTTCTGTTTTTTTCATCAAAGTGATATCAACAAACGAAAACAAATAGGAAAACACTTCTCTCTGTTCGTCTTCTTGGGCAATAGCTGAAACAAAAACCGATATTTTTTCTCCCTTCTTATTTTTAAGAACCGCTTCAACATTAGAAATTTTTCTTTGCTCGGCGAGTTGGCTAAGAATTTTTTTGAAACTATCCTTATCAAAAGCTATCTCTTTCAAGCTTTCGCCCACCAATTCGTTCTTTATATAACCAAAAAGAGTGTCAAACCCCTTGCCGGTTTCTAAAATAATGAAAATGGGGCTGGCGGTGCAAACCGGAATAGGCAGAATTTCCCAAAAGTTTTTAATGGCTTTTTCAAGAACAATGGTGTCTTCCGCTAATTCCTTTTCTCTTCTTTTGGAAAAATTGTTTTCTTTATCCATTAAAAAGCTTATTTAGTCCAATTTAATTGATACGCCTCATAAGGCACGCTATCGCGAAAAGAGCACTGGACTTCTTTAACCGTGACTACCGCATCCTCCGGGCGGGTGAGCTTGGTTGCTTGTTCAAAATAACCCTCCAGATATTGACATAGGACAGGGTGAAATGAAAAGTTCTTCAAACGAATAAGCATCGTCTGCTTATCTTTCTCTAATTCAACTACTCCTAATTCCCCGGCTGTATAATGCTTTCTCCAATAATTAGGAATCTGCTGGGCAAATTTTTCAATGTCGGGAAACAGCTTGAAAAACAGTTTAACAATAACAGAAACCTTGGGAGCGTTTTTGCCCATTTCCCTAATTTGCGCGCTATCCCAGCCCAAGGCCTCTTTAATAGCTAAAAGAGAAAGCACTCGCCAGGCCACCGGATACCAGCTCATTGATTTGGCATCTTTGAATTGGAAATCAACACCCCATTCTTTCAATTGGTTCTCTACTTTCAATAGGTCATCCCGCGAGCCGAGCTTTAAAATATAATTGGCATCGGTCTGAAATACCGCCCCTCGGACATCGCCCTGTTTTTTTAAAATATTCTGAATCTTTTCGCGATTAATCATAATAATTTCTCTAAGGAAATACCAACCCAAAATATATAAAAGCCTATATACGCTAAGGGCCTAATAAATCCTAAATTAAATGTTTTATTGAAGCTGATTTATGCCTACTGTATAATTCTTTTTCCAAAAACCCGGCATTTGTTTAGCCAATTGTTCTATATCAGCAAAAAGCTTAAACATCAATTTTACAACAACAGAAACCTTAGGGGCATTGACACCCATATTTCTGATATCCTGTTCGGTCCAATCAAAAACTTCCTGGGCCGCCAAATTTGAAAGGCCGCTCCCCTGATTTCACCCTTTTTTTCAAGTATTTTATTGACTTCTTCCCTACTAACAACGGCCATATCTTTATATTTTATCTTTTGCTGGTTCTAACGAACCTCTTTTTTCTCTAAGTTCTCTCTTCAACTCTATCATCTTTAATTCTCGGCCAACTGTCAAGCGGTGAAATCTTTCCAGTTCGTTTAACCGCCCTTGAAGCTCTTTGGTTCTTTCTCCCACTTTTTCTTCTAATTTTTCGGCCAATTCCTGTAATTCTTTGGTGCGCGCGTTCACTTTAATTTCCAGCACCACCTTTGATTCTTCCAGGGCGGTTCTGGATTTCTTTAAGTCCCCGGCCATTTGGTTAAATGACTCCGCCAACTCCTCAATCTCATCGCCGGTTTTTATTTTAATTTCAGCTTCAAGCTTTCCAGCGGCAATTTTTTTGGTGGCAATAATTAATTTTTTTATCGGCGCCACAATCTTATTGCCAAGCAAATAGCTGATAATTAAAAGAAAGACGAATCCGACCAAAAAAATTATAATAATTTGCCTTTGGAATACTCTCGCTAAGGCAAAGGCCTCGCTTTCTGGCTGGGCGATTATTAGCCGCCAAGCCAGTTGTTCTATTAGTTTTTGCTGGGAAAACCCGGCAAACCCGCCAATCATCCTTTGTTTGTTTTCGTCAGTATAATTTATTATGCCGCTATTTTTGGAAAAAGTTTCTTTAACAAAGCCAAAATAGGGAGCTAACGCGAGTATTTTTTCTTTTTCAGGATAAGCGACAAAACGGCCTTCCTTATTTACCATAAAAGCAAACCCTTTCTCTCCGATTTTGATATCGTTGGTGGTCTCCCAAATTTTTTCCATATTTACCTGGCCAGCTATCACCGCTATAATTTTTCCTTCTTCGTCCTTTACCGGAACCGCGCAAGACAAAATTATTTTATAGGGGCCTAAAATAATATGGACGGGAGAAATTGAGCTTTTTCCTTGTTTGGCATCTTGATACCATTGTTTATTTTTCCACTCGCCGCGATATTTGTAAGTGCTGGAAATAATGACATTGCCGTCTAAATCAATCAAAGTAATGTCCTCAAAAATCCCATAAAAATCCTGTATTCTTTTTATTTCAGACAATTTTTCTTCGTTGCTGGCTGATTTTGACCTGATTAACGGATTAGCGGACAATAGCTCAACGTCGGTATAAACGCTCCGCACTGTTTTTTCCACATTGCTGACGACCTCATTGGCCAAAGAGGTTAAACTATTATTTTTCGTTTCTCTTAACGATTTTTGAATTTGAACAATAGTTAAAAAAAATGTAATTACCAAAGGTAAAAGCCCAAAAAGCAAAAAAAGAAAAATAATCTTCTTTCTTAAGACAATCTTAAACATAATAATAAACTCTAATGAAGCTCCGCCCAAATCTGATTATATATCGCTATTGCTTCGTCCGCGCCGATAAATCCAGAAAATTCAAGTTTTTTTCTAACTTCTTCTAAAGGATAAAGAGAGGGGTCTTGGAGTATTTCGGGGTTGGTGAGCTCTCGGGCCGCCTCATTTGTATTGGCATACCAGAGATAATTAGCTATCTTGGCGCTTACATCGGGGCGGAGTATAAAATTCATAAAGACCTCGGCGGTGTATTTATGCTGAGCGCCGATTGGTATAAGCAAATTATCTACCCAGATAAAACCTCCTTCCTTGGGTATGATATATTCTAAATTCTCGTTTTTGTCCGCGGCAAAACTTCCCTCTCCGCTATAACTATGACTTGCCCAAAGTTTTTCAGAAATTAAATCATCTCTGATTGCCAAAGCATTTTCATACCCTCTTAAAAGAGGTTTTTGCCTTAAGAGCGCTTCCTTTGCTTTTTCTAATTCTGCCGGGTTAACCGAATTCGCGGAGTATCCCAAATATTTCAAAGCAGCCCCGATGACATCCTGCATATTATTCAACATACTAATTTTTCCTTTATACTTTGGGTTCCAAAGAATTGACCAACTGGGTTCGGTTTCTTCGATATATTTGTGGTTGATTGTCAAACCGCTTGTTCCCCACATATAAGGGATAGAATGCTTATTTCCAGGATCATAAAAGGGATCTTTGAAATCGTTTCCTATGTTTTTGAAATTTGGAATGTTTTCCATGTCTATTTGAGCCAATAACTTCATGCTAATCATTTCTTTGACTAAAATATCGCTGGCAATAATTACATCGTATTTTGTTGGGTCCGACTGGATTGTGGATAACATAGTATCTTCGCTCCCATAGGTTTGAAGATTTACCTTCACCCCAAAGTCCTTTTCAAAATCTTCAATTGTACTTGTTCCGAAATAATCTTCCCAATTGTACACATTTAAAACAGCTGAAAGTTCTTTTTTGGGCGGTTCAGGTTCTTTCGGCGCCTTGGTGAGCTGAAAATATCCAATAACACCAGCCAAAACTAAAAGCAAAACAACGCCTGCTATTAAAATTTTTTTCATATTTATTTTTTAGGTTATTCTTTAATTATATGCTTAATCCTCTTAAAACAAAACAAGCAATCCTGTGGATAGAAATGAAATAGTTGCGCAACTATTTTATTTGGAGGATTAAATATCTAACAAGATATTGCGTATAATAAACTCCTGTTCCAATAAAAATTGCCGCTACTCCATAGCGCATTATTTTTTCAATTTTTTGCATGATTTGAAAAACCTGCCCAAGTTTTTGAACCGCAAAGGCGATCAAAAACGAAAACAAAATCACTGGCAAGCCTGTGCCCAAAGCAAAAATCGGCGCGAGCAACAGACCTTCAGTGGATTGTAAAACCAGAGGAATTAAAACACCAAAAAATAAAACTCCGCTATAGGGACAAAATGCCAAAGCAAACAGCATGCCCAGAAGGAAAGAGCCAATAAAGCCCTTGCGCGCCAGCCATATTTTTATTTTTTCAACTTTTTCACCGCCTTTGGCGAAATTGATTCTAATTATGCCAAACATTATTAAGCCGATAATTATTAAAACCGGTCCCAAAATTTTGTCGCCCCAGCCCTGAAAAATGCTGGAAATTTGAAAAGAGGACAAGCCGAAATAAATCAAAGCGGCTAAAATGGTATAACTTGCCCCGCGGCCAAGCGTGTAAAAAATTCCGTTGAGCAAAGTATACTTAGCGGTTTTAATTTCTTTGGAAATATAGGCAATGGCGGTAATATTAGTGGCCAGAGGGCAAGGGCTGATGGAAGTCAAGACGCCTAAAAGAAAAGCGGTAAGAATGGGAATGTTGTAATTGTCAATTAAAAAATTGATAAAATCCATAATTTTATCTTCCTAAAAGGTTATCAATTTTATCTTTTAAGTAGTTTTTGAATTGCGCTTTGTCAGATACCAACCGCCAGACCTTGGTATCTTCGGTAATATTATCTTTTCCGTTGATAATGGCGTTGATAAATAATGACGACCCGCTGGCTTGAAATTTACGCGCCAAGTCCTTGTTTTCTGACAAATCAGTATGAGATGGTTGCAAAACTATTCCTGCTGCAATTTTATCTTTTCGGCTGCGTCATCGTCAGACTTCGCAAAATGCTTTTCGCCGTAGCTGGG
>PFAV01000062.1:0-182 GCA_002773545.1 bacterium (Candidatus Gribaldobacteria) CG10_big_fil_rev_8_21_14_0_10_41_12
TTTGCAACCATCTCATAACATAAAACGAATAACTAATAACTAAAAACTCTCGTTAATTCAGCGGGGGTTTTTGGTTATTGGATTATTGCCTTTGAAAATTTTTTGTGGTAATATCAAAATAAAGTTTAAGTATTTTTATGGATATTATAACTATTTCTCAAAAGATGTTTGAAAACGATGAT
>PFAV01000062.1:200-464 GCA_002773545.1 bacterium (Candidatus Gribaldobacteria) CG10_big_fil_rev_8_21_14_0_10_41_12
AAAAAATACGAGCAATTTTTAAGTATTGTCAAAAGACAAAACCAGTTTGATAACGATTTAGACGAGGCAGTCGGGCAAGTCAAACAAGGCAAGGCAGTGGGGCCTTTTTGCTCTGCTCAAGAGCTAAAAAAGTCATTGGAAAAAGAAACTCTTATACGCGCCAAAATTTAAGGATAATTTTCGCCAATTTCCTGAAAATATCAAAAGGAAATTTTATCAAAAGGCTATGAGATGGTTGCAAAACTATTCCTGCTACAATTTTAT
>PFAV01000062.1:573-764 GCA_002773545.1 bacterium (Candidatus Gribaldobacteria) CG10_big_fil_rev_8_21_14_0_10_41_12
TCTCTATCTATTTTTTAAAAAATATTCGTTACCCTTCTTTGCATGCTAAAAAATATGACGAGGCAAAGGGTATATGGCAGGCAAGAGTGAACTGAAATATTCGGTTCTACTTTTTAATAGAAGAAGATACTTATGTTTTGCTTGATATCAAACATCATCCAAAATAGAATAAAAAAATTTTGTTATAGATA
>PFAV01000062.1:770-9978 GCA_002773545.1 bacterium (Candidatus Gribaldobacteria) CG10_big_fil_rev_8_21_14_0_10_41_12
ATCCCGCATTGCTTTCACGGGATTTTTTGGTATAATATGGCTGTATGGAGATTGATGATAAAAAAGAAAAATTGATGCGAGAAATAGCCCAAAAATATGATTTGCGGCTGGTTTTGCTTTTCGGCTCGCAGGTTGATGGCAAACAATTGCACAATGAAAGCGATTTTGATGTGGCCTATTTAAGCAAGAGAAAGCTGGATTTAATGGAGGAGGCCAAAATGATGCTGGCCATGACGCCATATTTTCACAACGACAATATTGATTTAGTGAACTTAAAAAATGCTGCGCCTTTGCTTTATTATGCAGTTTTTGACAAGTGCCAAGTTTTATTTCAAGAGGACGAATTATTATTTCCAACCCTGCGGATTTACGCTTTTCGCAAGTTTGTTGAAATGCAACCGATTTATGAGTTACAACGACAAAGGTTAAAAGAATATGCCAAAAAAATTGGCGAAAAATATGGTATTTAGCGAAATTTTAGTTGACGAAAAAATAAAAAGAATAAAAGATTATTTGGAGGAGATTAAGCCGTTGTTAAGTTTGTCTGTTCAGGAAATTTTAAATGATTTTACGAAATTGCGAGCAATAGAGCGAAATTTTCAATTGATCGTTGATGAAATGATTGATGTTAATCAGCACTTTATCAAGGAATTAGGGTTTAACATTTCTAATGATTTAGAAGGCACATTCCATATTTTGGGAGAGAATAAAGTTTTACCTGAAGATTTTGCTTTGAAAATTGCGCCGGTGGTTGGCTTGCGCAATCGGTTAGTTCATAGATACGAGAAGTTAGACCCAAAAACTTTTATTGAAAGTTTTCAAAAAGAACATAGCGATTTTGAAGAGTATATAAAATTTATTATCAATTATTTAGAGAAACAAAAAAATATATGAATTGTCCAAATTGCCAAGAAACAAAATTAGCAGAAATTATTTTTAACAAGGTCGGGGTTAATTATTGCCCAAAGTGTTTGGGCCTGTGGTTTGAACAAGACGAGTTGCGAAAAGCCAAAGACGAAAAAGATCAGGACTTTAACTGGCTGGATATTGATTTATGGAGCGACCAAACAAAATTCCAGCTGGGCGAGGGCCAAAAGGCCTGCCCCAAAAACGGCGTGCCTTTGTACGAGGCGGGCTATGGCGATTCCGGCATTAAGGTTGATGTTTGCGAGCAGTGCCATGGCGTTTGGCTGGATAGAGGCGAGTTTAAAAAAATTGCCCAGTATCTAAAAAATAAAGGCAATGATGAAATGCTTAACAATTATCTGGCCAATTTAGCAGAAGAAGCCAAAGAAATTTTCACTGGCCCAGAAACATTAAAAGAGGAATTAGCTGATTTTGCGGCGGTTATAAAGTTTTTCAATTATAAATTACCCATTCAGCATCCGTATTTAATGGAGCTGATAAAGTCGTTGCCAAAATAAAAATAGGGACAGACCTCTAACATTTTTTTATAAATGTTTTATTCAATATGGGGGAGGTCTGCCCCTTGTCAAAATATGTTAATTTTATACATTGTTCTCGCTGTTGTCGCCATTGGTCTTGCCTGGTTCGTTGGCTCTTATAACGGTTTTGTACGCTTAAAAAATCGCGCTAAAGAGGCCTGGAGCGATATTGAAGTGCAGTTAAAGCGAAGATACGATTTAATCCCTAACTTGGTTTCAACGGTTAAGGGCTATGCCGCCCATGAAAGCCAAGTGTTTGAAAAGGTTACCCAAGCTAGAGCTCAAGCCATTTCAGCTAAAGGCGTGGCTGAAAAAGCCCAGGCGGAAAACGCTTTATCAGCCACTTTGAAATCATTGTTCGCCGTCTCGGAGGCCTACCCTGAGTTAAAGGCGTCAGTGAACTTTTTAGAACTGCAAAGAGAGCTCACCGACACCGAAGATAAAATCCAGGCCGCCCGCAGATTTTATAACGGCAATGCCCGGGATATGTCCATTAAACTGGAGAGCTTTCCCTCCAGCATTGTGGGTAAAATTGGCAAATTCAAGCCATTTGATTTATTTGAGTTGGACGAGCCCGCCGCCAAAGAACCACCCAAGGTTCAGTTTTAATCATTGACTATGGCAACTCTCTATAATCAAGCTGATAGCAATATCCGCAAGACCTGGTTTTTAATCAGCGGGTTTTTAGTTTTTATTATTTTATTGGGCTGGCTATTTAGCCGCTATTTCCAAAGCCCGGCTATTTTGTATCTGGCGGTGATTTTTAGCGTTTTAACCAGCTTTAGCAGTTATTGGTTCAGCGACAAGATTGTTTTATCAATGACTCGTTCTCAACCGATAAAAGAAGAGGATAACCGCGAGCTATTTCATGTCGTGGAAAATCTTTGCATAACAGCTGGTGTTAAAATGCCTAAAATTTTTATTATGCCCGAAGCCCAGCCCAATGCTTTTGCCACTGGCCGAAATGAAGAGCACGCTGTGGTGGTTGTAACACAGGGTTTATTGCAAAAACTTAATAAAAACGAACTGGAAGGAGTGATCGCCCACGAATTGAGCCACATCAAAAACAAAGATATGCTTTTGCAAACTGTGGTGGTGGTTTTGGCGGGCATCGTGGCTATGCTGTCTAACTTTTTCTTGCGGATTAGTTTCTACGGCCGCTCTTCCGACGATAACAACCGAGCCGGCGCCTTGCTCGCTTTACTAGGCTTGGTAGCGGCTATTTTAGCGCCCATCGCGGCCACTTTAATTCAATTGGCGATTTCCCGCAAAAGAGAATTTTTAGCTGACGCTTCGGGCGCCTTGCTAACTCGCTATCCCGAGGGCTTAGCCAACGCCTTGGAAAAAATATCCACTGACCCAACGCCGATGCGAGCGGCCAGCAATTCCACCGCCCATTTGTTTATCTCCTCTCCCTTCAAAGGTCGTAAAGGCAATAGTTGGTTAGTTAAACTTTTTATGACCCATCCGCCCATAGAAGAGCGCTTGGCCGCTCTGCGGGGGATGGACATAAAATAATAAAAAATTATGAGTGAAAAATTAGAAATGGAAAAAACTTATGGCGAAAAAGAGCTTTTGGCTAATCCTGATTTAGTGCGAATAAGAGAAAAGAAAGGCCTTTTGGCAAAGGAGATCGGGGATATGCCTTTTTATAACTTAATGATGGATTTTTATAATGAGCTATTGAAGAAATATAGCAGAAATGAATTGCAATCGTATGGCGCTTTCCATATTCTAATTGACAGCGGTGTTAATTTCGGCGAAATGAAAACTGACTTGCCGGGCGACGACTCGGTTGAAAAATTTTTAGACGAACAGCTGGCAAAGATAGGAAAAAAAGAAGAAAAAGAAAAATAATTTAGGGTGGGGTGCCGGAGAGGCCTAACGGGACGGCTTGGAAAGCCGTGTCGCTTTGTGCGACCCGTGAGTTCGAATCTCACCCCCACCGCTTTGTTAATATTCATTGAAAGGAGCGAATAGAGCTCAAGTCCTCAAAAAAATATGAAAATAGTAATTTGCGCAAGTATTAGTTTCACTAATAAAATTAAAGAGGTAGCGGACCAGCTTTCTGAAAAAGGGCATATTGTTGAGATACCTTTTACTAGCCAGCGCATTATCAATGGCGAATTTTCGTTGGAACAATTTTTAGCTGAAAAACAAAAAAATGGCGACGGTGCGTTTCGGAAAATCCAAGATAACCTTATTAAACGATATTATGAAATTATAAAAAATGCCGATGCTATTTTGGTTATCAATATAGACAAAAAAGGCATAGAAAATTATATCGGAGGCAATACTTTAATAGAAATGGCTTTTGCTCATGTGCTTGATAAAAAAATATTCTTGCTTAACCCCATACCCGAAATTTCCTACAAAGACGAAATTGCAGCCATGCAACCGATTATTTTAGACAACGATCTGTTTAAAATTCGTTAGCTTTTGTTTCTAAACAAAAAAAGATATGTCTGTTTATATTTTAGACAAAAAAATAAACCATGAAGAATTGGCAAAAATAGCCAAGGAAACATTTGATTCGCTTGTTAAGGGGGCGGCTGATGTTGAAAAAGAAAAAATCGCCATTGGGGGCGAATGGCATTCAGCATGTCAGGAAATTTTAGTTAATCAAGGTTCTGATGGTCGAAACATTTGGGGTTTTAATATACACTTAGACCAGCCCAAGGAAAATCATCTGGAATTTTTTTCTTTGATAAACATCAAACCATCGTTAGGAATAAAAGATATGGAAATACAAGACGAAAAAGTAAAACAGGCCATAAAAATAATCGTTGATAAATTTATTGAGCAATGATATGTTTTCAAAAGAAAAATGGCAAAATATGAGCTTAAAGCAAAAAATGGGCAATCTGGCCAGCGAGGTTGCCAAAAGTTTTTATTGGAAAGAAAAAGACGAGAAAACAGCAACCGAAACAGCCCAAAGGGCATTGGAGCTTTTTGATTTAACCATTGACGATTTGGCAAAAAGCCCTGGCTTGGGCGAAATTTTAAAACTCCGCTCTGTTTTTTGCGACACCTTTTTTAATCTGGAGCAGTTTAATAATTCAGAACAAGCCATAAATAATTATTTTTTGCCATTCCTTTTATCCCCTCTCTAAACATAAATATGCCCGAGAAAATTTTATTTCCCAATGAAAAAATTATTATTACTGAATTTTTTGATGTTCATCAGGATTGGATGATGCCTATTTCTGGTTTTTTTATCATAAAACCGTTAAGGAAAATTAGATCAGTAACCGAGCTGAATGATGACGAGGCAATTGATTTTATTAACTTGATTCGCAAAGTTCGCTTAGGCATGAAAGATATTTTAGGCATTGAAACCGTTTATTTGTTTCAAAGCGAAGACAGCCGACATGGCTTTCATTTGTGGATGTTTCCCCGCCATCAATGGATGGAGCAATTTGGCCGCAAAATTGAGTCGGTGAAGCCGATTATGAATTACGCTAAAAAAAATATGGCTAACGAGGAAACTTTCCAGCAAGTTAGAGAAGCTGTGGCTAAAACGCGCGATTATCTGGAAAATTTTCAATTATGAAAAAAAATAAAAAACAAGTCGCAATTTTTGAAGACAAAAAAATCCGCCGAGCTTGGGATGACAAAAAAGAGCTGTGGTATTTTTCGGTGGTGGATGTAGTTGGCGCGTTGGGCGCGAGCGAAGACCCGAGAAATTATTGGAAAGTTCTTAAAAATCGCTTAAAGCAGGAAGGAAGCGAGGTGGTTACAAGATGTAACCAACTGAAAATGCAAGCTACTGATGGCAAATTTTATTTAACTGACGCGGCCGACACGGAAACCATGTTTAGAATAATTCAGTCAATACCATCGCCCAAGGCCGAACCATTTAAGCTTTGGTTGGCGAGAGTGGGTTATGAAAGGATTGAAGAAACCGAAGACCCTGAAAAAGCTATTCAAAGAGCGCTCGCGACCTATCTTAAAAAAGGATATTCGCCGTCGTGGGTTGATTTGCGATTAAAAAGCATTGAAATTAGAAAAGATCTAACTAATGAGTGGGATACTCATGGCGTGAAAAAAAGTGATGAATTTGCTATTTTAACTGACGACATTTCTTTCGCTTGGGCGGGGTTAAAAACAAAGGATTATAAAAAACACAAGGATTTAAAAAAGGAAAACCTGCGGGATAATATGACTAATTTGGAATTGGTTTTGAATATGTTAGCGGAGACCGCGACTACTGAAATTTCTAAAAAACGCGAACCAAAAACATTTCCAGAAAATCGGCAAGTAGCTCGCGAGGGCGGCGGCATTGCCGGCAATGCCAGAAAACAGATTGAAGCTAAAACCGAAAAGCCAATAATAAGTAAACTTAATTTTCAGAAAACGCAGGAACAAAAAAAATTAAAAGTCTAAAATATTATATTCTTACAAATTATGAGATTACAAAACAAAATAGCAATTATTACCGGGGCGGGGTCGGGCATTGGACGGGCTATTGCTTTAATTTTTGCCCAAGAAGGCGCCAAGGTGGTGGTGGCTGATTGGACAGAAAAAGGCGGGCAAGAAACAGTGGAAACGGTCAAACAAGCCAGCGGCCAGGCCGTGTTTATTAAAACCGATGTTAGCCAGGCCAGCGACATTGAAAAAATGGTTAGGGTATGTTTGGAAAATTTTGGCCGAGTAGATATTTTAGTCAATAACGCTGGCATTCTGAAAATGGGTCTCTTACACCAAACCAGCGAGGAAGATTGGGATGCGGTGTTAAGCGTTAATTTGAAAGGCGTTTTTTTAGCCAGTAAAAAAGTTATTCCGGAAATGCTCAAGCAAGGCCAGGGAAAAATTGTTAATGTAGCTTCGGTGGCTGGCTTAGTAGGATTTGAAGGTATCGGACCGTATTGCGCCTCCAAAGGAGGTATTATCGCTTTAACTCGTGAAATGGCTTTAGAATATGCCAAAAACAAAATAAATGTTAATTGTATCGCCCCGGGTATTATCAAAACCGCTATGACCAAGGGTATGCTGGACGATTCGACTACTCGCCAGGGTCTTGAAGCGCAAACGCCCTATCCCCGATTGGGCGAGCCCGAAGATATTGCCCTGGCTGCTTTGTATTTGGCCTCTGACGAGTCGGACTTTGTTACCGGCGAGATCTTAGTAGTTGACGGCGGTTTTTTAGCTAAATAACAGCGCAGTTTAATTCTTGCGATCGCACGAATTAAACGATGGTTTGAAATTAAAGCAAAAAAAACACCGAGGGCAGACCTCCCCAGACTACATGCAAATTTTCAGGAGGTCTGCCCTCGGTGTTTTTTTTACTTGCAAGAGAGTGTTTTTTCAAGTAAGATAATCAATATGGAGCAAGAAAAAAATAAAATTATTGTCAGGCAACCCGTGGTGGTGATTATGGGACATGTGGACCACGGCAAGTCATCGCTGCTGGAAGCAATTCGGGAGGGCTTTGTGATTTGCGCCAAAGAGTCGGGTGGCATTACCCAGCATATTGGCGCTTACGAAGTGGAAGTTGGGGGCAACCCGCCTTCGCTAAAGGCTACGGACGGGCAAAAAAAAATAACTTTTATTGACACACCCGGCCACGAGGCCTTTTCCGCCATGAGATCGCGCGGCGCTAATTTGGCTGACATCGCTATTTTAGTAATTGACGCGGCTGAAGGTCTTAAACCGCAAACCAAAGAGGCCTTAAATTTTATCAAAAAAGCCAAGATACCAATGATTGTGGCTTTTAACAAAATTGACAAACCCGAGGCCGACCCTGAAAAAGTAAAAAGGGATTTATCGCAAATAGATGTTTTAGTGGAGTCATATGGCGGGCAAGTTCCCTCTTGCGAGGTTTCAGCCAAAACCAAGCAAGGCATCAAGGAATTATTGGAAACAATTTCTTTGGTGGCTGAAATGGAAGAATTAAAATGCGACTTGTCTTTGCCAGTCCAGGGCATAGTGATTGAAAGCTCGCTTGACCCGCAAAAAGGCCCCATAGCCACTTTATTAGTTAAACAAGGGCTGTTGCGAGAAGGCGATGTGGTGGCCACGGAAAATGTTTTGGGTAAACTGCGGCATTTGGCCAATTTCCAAAACAAGCGCCTAAACGAAGTTTTGCCCGGGCAACCAGCCCGCGTCTTGGGCTTTGAACAACCACCAGCCGTGGGCGATGTTTTCAAGGTCTTTGCCAATCATGAACAAGCGCGAACCCAACTAAAAACAAAAACTATTTGCGCCAAACCCCCCATAGCCATTAAAAACAATTCCGACAAAGAAATAAAAACCTTAAATATTATCCTCAAAACCGACTTCTTGGGTTCTTGCGAGGCGTTGGTGGGTGTCTTGGAAAACATTCCACGAGATAAAGTAGTATTGAACTTTATCAAAACCGGCGTAGGCGATATCAACGCCTCGGACATCTTGTTAGCTGAAAACAGCCACGCCGTGGTTTTGGGCTTTCGAGTAAAAACAGACGAAAATACCAGCCACTTGCTCCGCGAACGAGGCATCAAAGCCAAAACCTTTGATGTAATTTATGAATTAGCCCAAGAAGCTAGGCGACTAATGACCGCTACTTTATCGCCAGAAACCAAACGAGTGAACACCGGCAAGTTTAAGGCCATAATTATTTTCAAGCAAGATAAAGACACGCAAATTGTCGGGGGCAAAGTGCTGGAGGGCGAAATCACCCGCAATGTTAAAGCCGAGATTATGCGCGACGACGAAATCATCGGACACGGCAAGGTTAAGGGCTTGCAAAAAGACAAGAAAGACATTGGCAAAGCGGAAAAGGGCCAAGAGGTGGGCATTTTACTGCAAAGCGAAATCAAAACGCAAGAAAATGACATTTTAGTATTTTTCAGCGAAGAAAAAGAAAGAGCTACTCTCTGATTTATTATGGCTACTGAACAACGAGTCAAAAGAATAAACGAATTGCTCAAGCGGCAAATTGGCCAAACTATTTTGGAAGAAGTTGATTTTCCTAAAAATATCTTGGTAACCGTGTCTGGCGTGGAAACCTCCCAAGATGTTACCCACTGCAAAGTTTCTATCGCGGTTTTTCCCGCCAGTGAAACCAAAAACGCCCTGGCTATTTTACAAAAATTCATTTATCCTATCCAAAAATTGGTCAATAAAAGCTTACGCATGCGCCCGGTGCCGCAAATTAGGTTTGTGGAAGAAAAAGATATGGCCCCTGCCCAAAGAGTTGAAGCAATTTTAGAAAACATTAAAATAGAAGAAGAGTGAGCTGGTTATAAAATTATTCCGTAGCGAAATTTTAGATTTTCGAGCGAGGCGAGGAAGACGAGCAAAAAGGTTTGAGCCGTAGCACTGCTACGGTGAAAAGCTTTTTGTGAAATCTGACGAAGCCGTAGCCGAAAAGATAAAATTGTAGTAGGAATAATTTTATAACCAGCTCAATTTGGCCGAGTAGCCAAGTAGCTAAGGCGACTCTCTGCAAAAGAGTTATACGCCGGTGCAATTCCGACCTCGGCCTCAAGACAAACAAAAACACCGCCTTTCAGCGGGTTTTGCAGGATCTGACTCGGAGCATGTCCTGGATTGCCATCCGAAATTAGTATATCATTTATTCAATATTTGTCAATTATTTATGTGGATAACTTTCATTGTATTGGAGGTACGGGGAATCGGACCCCGAGACCCTTGGATGGCAATCCAGGATCTGCGCCAAGCTACCCCCAACACATAGAGATGGTTGCAAAACTATTTCGTAGCGAAATTTTAGATTTTCGAGCGAGGCGAGGAAGACGAGCAAAATGTTTTGAGGCCGT
>PFAV01000071.1:0-8146 GCA_002773545.1 bacterium (Candidatus Gribaldobacteria) CG10_big_fil_rev_8_21_14_0_10_41_12
AAAGAGTAAAATAGGGCAATATGAAAATACATTTTATTGGTATTGGGGGCATTGCCATTTCGGCTTTGGCCAATATCTACCAACAAAAAAGGCATACTGTTGCGGGCTCGGATGCCGAGGCCTCGGAAATCACCGAAGAGCTAAATAAACAGGGGATTAAGGTTTTTATTGGCCACAAGGCCGCCAATGTCACTAAAAATATTGATTTAGTTATTTATTCCGAGGCGGTGCCGCAAAATAATCCCGAGCTAAAAGAAGCGCGACGGCTGAAAATTCGCTGTTCGTCGGGGGCAGAGGCCCTGGCTGAATTGAGTCGTGACTATTTTACCATTGCGGTTTCGGGTATGCACGGTAAAAGCACTACCGCCTCCATGATTGCCCAAATTTTAATTAAGGCCGGACTTGACCCGACATTTGTTATTGGCACCAAGCCGGGCTTTCGTCTAGGCAAAGGCAAGTATTTAGTTATTGAAGCCGACGACTACCAAGCCAAGTTTTTGCATTACCACCCGGATATTTTGGTTTTAACCAATATTGAAGAGGAGCATATGGACTTTTTCAAAAACTTTTCTCACATAAAAAAAGTTTTTACCCAATATTTAAGACAAGTTAAAAATTTTATTATTGCTAATGGAGACGACACGGGCGTGAAAAAAGTTTTAATTTTCAATTTTCAATTTTCAATTTTCAAACCAAAAATAAATTTTTATTCATTAAAAGATGCGGACGCGGAAAAGTTAAAAAAAATCCTGCAGGTGCCCGGAAAACATAATATTTCCAATGCTTTAGCTTCGTTGAATACAGGGCGATTGTTGGGTATTAACGATAAGATTACTTTGCAAGCGCTTAGCGAATATAAAAGCGTTTGGCGTCGCTTTGAAGAGTTTCCTTTTAAGATTAAAAACTTAAAATTAAAAATCATCTCTGATTATGCCCACCACCCCACGGAAATAGCCGCCACCTTGCAGGCCTTGGCGGAAAAATATCCCAAGCAAAAAAAGTGGGTGGTTTTTCAACCCCACCAATATCAAAGAACTTTTTATTTATTTGATAATTTCGTAAAAACCCTTCGCCAAGCCAAGAATAAATACGGCATAAATAAACTAATTATTACTGACATTTACACGGTAGAAGGCCGGGAAAGCCAAACCATTAAGCAAAAAGTAAGCAGCCAAAAACTGGTTAAAGCCATCAATAAAAAATGGGCTGTTTATCAGCCCGAGGCCTCTTTGGCTAATTACTTAAAAACCAATGTCGGCCAGTGGCAAGTAGCAGCCATCTTAGGAGCGGGCAGTGTTTACAAGGCAGCCGATCAATTAATTAAAGTTTTCCACAAATTAGAAATTGACGAAAAAAATCAAAAGAGTAAAATAAAACAATAATTTAAAAATTAGCTAAAAGGTCCGCAAGAACATTTATTTATATCATTATGAGCACACTTATTATTGCTTTAATCGCGCTGTTAGTAGTTTTAGTAGTTGTTTTAATAGTTGTTAAGTCCAAAAAGAAGGGGGGCAAAGCGGTCATGGCCAAACCACAACCGCCAGTACAGCCAGGAGGACAAAGCTAAATAATCTCCAAAAAGGGGTCTAAACACAAAAGAGGGCTTTTATGTCCTCTTTTGCATTCTTAAAAAACCCGCTGTTTAATTCTTGCGATCGGCCTAAATTAAACTACGGCTTTATTTTAATTCAAACAACTTGAATAAACTAACCAAAAGCATTAAAATAAAATAATATCCAAATTAAAATGCGGTATAACCCATAAAATAAAAAAAATGAGGGAAGGTGAACCAAAAAACGAACCAAACGGACAAAAATATCTAAATCTTTTATATATGAAGTTTAGAGATAGCGATCCGTTATAACATTTCAACTACAATAATTCATGGACATAACACAATTTTTAAAAAATTGGTTTTCGCTCAAGCTATTGCTTTATTTAAAAAAAAGCAATATTATTTTCAAACAACGAAAATTATGGTGGTGCAGTTTGGGCGTTAACTTAGGCGAAGAAATTTTCGGAAAAGGCCTAATATTTACAAGGCCAGTTTTAATTTTTAAAAAATTAACGAGTAACTCTTTCTTGGGACTACCGCTTACTAGCCAAGAGAAAACTGGCACATGGTATGTGAAAATAAAACAAGGCGGTAAAACGAACTGGGTAATATTAAACCAAGCTAGGATTTTAGATAAAAAACGATTAACAAATAGAATTGGCACAATAGACGACACTGATTTTCAAAAAGTAAAACAAAACTTTTTAGATTTTTTTGGTTCTTAAAAAAAGTCATCCCACCCTTTCGGGCGGGAATCAGTGGGAAAATCCCAAATTGTATTTTAATTATACCTCTTTCAAAAAATATGTCAATAGAACCTGAAAAAACATACAACCCAAAAGAAAGCGAGGAGCGCTGGAGGGAGTTTTGGGAGAAAGAAGAAATTTATCGGTTTGATGAAAAAAGCAAAAAGCCAATTTTTTCCGTGGACACGCCCCCGCCCTATGTTTCAGCCGACCACTTGCACCAAGGCCATATTATGAGCTATTCACAGGCCGAATTTGTAGTGCGCTATAAACGAATGCGGGGTTTTGAGGTTTATTACCCCATGGGCTTTGACGACAACGGCCTGCCCACGGAAAGATTCGTGGAAAAAAAATATAATTTGAATAAAAATAAAATTTCCCGAAACGACTTCATTGCTAAATGTTTAGAAGAAACAAAAATTGGCTCAAAAACCTATCAGGATTTATGGCGGTTGTTGGGCATCTCGGTTGATTGGACAAAAACATACAGCACTATAAATGAACACAGCCAAAAAATATCCCAAGTGTCTTTTTTGGATTTGGTTAAAAAACAAAAGGCCTACCGAGCCAAAAAGCCAATTATGTGGTGTACCACCTGCCAAACAGCTCTAGCCCAGGCGGACTTAGAAGACGAAGAAAAAGAAACGAACTTGGTTTATATCAAGGCCAAAACCCAAGCTGGCCAGGAAGTTGTTTTTGCCACTACCAGACCCGAGTTGTTGCCTTCTTGCGTTGGTATGTCGGTTCACCCCACTGACGAAAGATACAAAAACTTGGTGGGCCAAAAAGCTATTCTGCCCATCAGCCAGGCTCAGGTAGAAATAACCACCGATGAAATGGTTGACCCGAATTTTGCCACCGGCATTGTGTATTTTTGCAGCTCCGGAGACAGGCAATTTTTGGACTGGGAGACAAAGCACCCGATTAAAAATAAAATTTATTTGTTAGACCCCAACGGCAAAATGAATAGATTGGCTGGAAAATATGAGGGCCTGACTGTTTTAGAAACCAGAAAGCAAATTATCGACGACTTGCAAGCCCTTGGCTATGTTGAAAAAATTGAAAAAATAACTCACTCGGTTAACACCCACGAGCGATGCGGCACCGACATAGAGTTTGTTGATTCCGAGCAATGGTTTATTGATGTTTTGAATTTTAAAAAAGAATTGCTAGCCCAAGCCGACAAAATGCGCTGGTTTCCTTTGTTTATGAAACAAAAATACATTGACTGGGTAAGCAATTTGCGGTGGGACTGGTGTATTTCTAGGCAGCGCTATTATGGCGTGCCTTTTCCAGTTTGGTATTGCCAAAAATGCCGAGAGATTATTTTAGCCCAAGAAAGCGATCTGCCCATTGACCCAACTATGCAAAAGCCAAAAATTGAACAATGCCCTAAGTGCGGTTGCGCTGATTTTGAGCCCGAAAAAGATGTCATGGACACTTGGGCCACCTCGTCGGTATCGCCCAGTATAGCGGCTGGATTAGTGGAAAACCAAGCAACCAAAGCCAAGCTTTATCCTACAACCCTAAGGCCGCAGGCCTTTGAAATTATCCGAACCTGGCTTTTTTACACAGTGGTGAAGTCGCTTTATAATTTTGATTCCATACCCTTTAAAGACATTATGATTTCCGGACACGGAGTTGACAGCCAGGGCAAGAAAATTTCCAAGCGCTTGGGCAATTACACCGACCCCAAAGAAATTATCGCCCAGTACGGAGCCGATAGCTTGCGATATTGGGCAACCGGGGCTTTGCTGGGCAGCAACTTAAAATACTCCGAAGAGGGAGTTAGAAAAGGCAAAAGAACCGTCACCAAGCTTTTTAACGCGGGCAATTTTTGCTTTGCTCATTTTGAAAAAAACAATTTTCAAAAAATTGACTTGGCAGGCCTGAAAGCGGAGGATAAATGGATTTTATTTAATTTATCCTTGGCTATTAAAAAAATAACTGACCACTTTGACAATTACGAATACTCCAAAGCCAAAGACGAAACAGACAACTTTTTTTGGCATTATTTTTGCGACAATTATTTGGAGTTCGTTAAACATCGGCTTTATCAAGACCAGCCCGACCCAACAGCCAAACAGGTTTTATACAGAGTTCTGCTGGACATTCTTAAAATGTACAGCCCCTTAATGCCGTTTATCACGGAAAAGTTATATCAGGATTATTTTAGGCAATTTGAAGAAACAAAAAGCATTCACATCTCCGCTTGGCCAGAGCCAATGGAAAGTTTAGATTCTAGCCAAAAAGAGCAAGCCGACTTCGCCCAAGCCCTTTTGGTGATTGACAAAATCAGGGCCTATAAATCGTCAAAACAATTATCGCAAGGCAAAGAAATTGAATTCTTTAAAACCAAAATCCCCCTGCCTAAAAACCTAATAACCTTTGTTAAATCCGTCTGTAAAGTAAAGGATATTAAATTCTAATATGAAAAAACAAATAAAAGCTAAAGTACTGGCCGTGGATTTTGACGGGGTTATACATAAATACTCCAAGGGCTGGGTTGATGGCACAATTTATGATAAACCGATGCCTGGCGCCTCGGAAATAATGGGGGAGTTAACCAAGCGGGGCCTTGGCATAATTATTCACACCACTCGCCTCAACCCGGAAGTGCGCAATTTGACTGAAGTTGAACAACAAACCCAAATGATCAACCAATGGCTCAAGAAAAATAATTTTGTGAAAGGTGAGCATTACCAAGCCATTACCGCCCTAAAACCCAAAGCCAGTTATTACATTGACGATCGAGCCATAAAATTTACGGATTGGCCAAAAATCCGCGAATTTTTTCTGCTAAAATAGCTAAATTTATTTATGGCGAAAAAGATTTTTCCCAAACTTAATTTTTGGCAAAAGGGCATTATTTTTTTAGATGTTATGGCCATAACCTTGCTCATCGCGGTTATTTTAATCAATCTTAATGTGGCTTCTATTAGCCAGACATATATTTTTACTGACCTAAAAAAACTGCCAAACTCGCAAACCGTTTTGGTGTTGGGCGCAAGCGTTTATCGCAATCAAATATTAAGCGATATGTTGCGCGACCGAGCCGACACGGCCATTGAATTATATCAAGCGGACAAAGTGAAAAATTTTTTAGTGAGCGGCGACAATCGTCAAAAAAATTACAACGAAACAGCCGCCATGCAAAAGTATCTTTTAGAGCAGGGCATACCCCGAGACAAAATTTTCCTTGACTACGCCGGCTTTGACACCTATGATAGCTTATACCGCGCCCGAGATGTTTTTCAAGCCCAGAGTGTGGTGGTTGCCACGCAAAACTTCCACTTACCCCGAGCGGTCTATATCGGCCGCCAATTGGGAATGGAGGTCTATGGCTTCTCGGCAGATAAACACACTTATCGCAATGTCTGGCTAAATATCGCCCGGGAAAAGCTGGCCAATGTCAAAGCGTGGCTGGATCTCAACATCAATGCAATGCCCCAATTTTTAGGGCAAGTAGCGCCAATCAATTAATCTAATATGCCAAATAATAAAACCTTTGTAATTTCTTTGGGCGGGTCGGTGATGTATCCGCAAACATTAGACGAAACCTATATTAAAAAATTCCGTGATTTTTTAATAAAAAACATTAAGGCGGGTTTTAAGTTTGCCATTGTCGCGGGCGGCGGGCAACTGGCTCGTAGTTATCAACAAACAGCTCTGAAAATTTCTAAAATTTCTAATGACGAACGCGATTGGTTAGGTATTGAGACCATCAAACTAAATGCTTTATTACTTAAAACGATATTGGGAAATCGAGCGCGACTCATCTCGTCAAACAACAAAAACAATTCTAAAATTTTTAATAAATACCCAATAATCATAACCTGCTTCGGCCAGCCGGGGCATTCAAGCGATTTAACGGCAGTGCAAACAGCTGTTGATTTAAAAATCAGTACAGTTATCAACTTAGGCAAGCCGCATTTCGTCTACACCGCCAACCCGGATAAAGACCCTTCCGCCAAACCCCTTGCCCAATTAAGCTGGCAGGATTATTTCAAAATTATTCCGAGCAAATGGACGCCTGGCCTGAACACGCCTTTTGATCCGGTGGCCAGCCGCTTGGCGCAGAAAAATAAGATCACCGTAATTGTGGCTGACGGCCGCAACTTGCCAAATTTTCAAAAAATAATCGCTAACCAGAAGTTCGCAGGCACAACGATAACTAATTAAACCCAAAAAACCATCTCCTAATTTGTGCCGATCGCACAAATTGTGAGACGGCTATAAATTAACCGAACGATGATTTTATGAACATTGAAGCAATTAAAAATAATATTTTAGAACTCATTAATAGAGCCTTTGCAAAATCTTTCTTTGATATTCAAGAGGATTTTCATTTAGTAATGATTGCTGACCCTAGCAACTGGGGCAATTTTTCTTTTGAATGTTTTCCCTTCACTAAGAAATTAGAATTAGCTCCTGGAAAAATAGCTGAAATACTAGAAAAAAATATAAAAGATGAAAACAGTCCAATTTTAGAAAAAGTTGAGGCTATGGGTCCATATCTTAATTTTACAATAAAAAATGATATACTCTTTGCCACGATTATTGAAGAATCGCTGCGAGGCGAAAATAAAAAAATAAACCATCAAAGAGTAATGGTAGAGTATCTCTCGCCCAACACCAACAAGCCCTTGCATTTAGGCCACTTGCGCAACGGCGCTTTGGGCATGGCTATGGCCAATATCTTACAAGCCACTGGCTGTAAAGTTGTTAAAGCCAATTTAGTCAATGATAGGGGAGTACATATCTGCAAATCAATGTTGACTTGGCAGAAATGGGCAGATGGGGCCACTCCGCAGTCAACCAATACTAAAGGCGATCATTTTGTGGGCCAATGGTATATCCGATACGCCCTTGAGGCGGAAAAAGACCCGAATTTAGAGCAAGAAGCGCAAGTAATGCTGCAAAAATGGGAGCAAGGCGACCCCGAGACCATCAAGCTGTGGGAAATGATGAATAACTGGGTCTATGAGGGCTTTAAGGCCACCTACGCGCGATTTGGCCTGCAATTTGACGCCTTGTTCTATGAAAGCCAAACCTACAAATTAGGTAAAGATATCGTGGAAAAAGGCCTCAAGCAAGGCGTTTTTCAGAAAACCGAGCAAGGCGGCGTGGTGGCTGAATTGCCGGTTGAAGAATTCGGACTGGAACAAAATGGCCAGCCCAAAAAGATTACTTTGCTTCGTGAAGACGGCACCAGCGTTTATATCACACAAGATCTGGGCGCGGCTGTTTTGAAATTCCAGGATTATAGTTTAGACCAATCAATTTATGTGGTGGGCTCGGAGCAAAATTACCATTTCCGAATTTTATTCTGGCTGTTAGAAAAACTGGGCTATGCCTGGGCCAAAAACTGCCGCCACTTGTCTTATGGTATGGTTTATCTGCCTGAAGGCAAAATGAAATCCCGCGAGGGCAAGGTGGTTGACGCTGACGATTTAATCAGCCAAATGGAAAATTTGGCCATAAAAGAAATTGAAAAGCGCAACAGCGAAAAAAATATCGGGCAAGAAGAAATCAGCCAAAGAGCGGCAAAAATCGCTTTGTCAGCCATTAAGTTTTATCTTTTGCGGGTGGGAACGGAACAGGATATTCATTTTAATCCGCAAGAGTCGCTGTCGTTTGACGGCTTTACCGGGCCTTATTGCCAATACACTTACGCTCGGGCCAAAAGTATTTTACGAGCCGCCCCAAAATTGGAAGGGCAGACCTTCCAATATAACTTACTGGGCAATGAACAAGAACTTTTGTTGGCGCAAAAACTGATGGCTTTTGAACAAGCCGTCTCAACCGCCGGCGAAACCCTTAACCCCTCAAAAATAGCGCT
>PFAV01000071.1:8290-8744 GCA_002773545.1 bacterium (Candidatus Gribaldobacteria) CG10_big_fil_rev_8_21_14_0_10_41_12
GGGTATTGAAACCTTAGAAGAAATGTAGGCAAACTCTTGACATATTTTTTTTATTTGCTATACTTTACCTTAATAAAGCGCTTTATTAAGATAAAGCAAAGATATGACCAAATGGAACACCAAAACAACTGAAAATTTACTGAAAGCGATTTTGGCTTTGAAAAATACTAATGAGGCCAAAAAATTTTTAAGAGACCTGCTCACCAAGCAGGAGATTTGCGAGTTTGGTAAAAGATGGCAGGCCGCTCAAATGCTGGCACAAAAAATGCCCTATTCAACCATTGAAAAGAAAACCGGCTTGAGTTCTGCCACCATAGCTAGAATTTCCAAATGGCTCAACAAAGGCATGGGCGGCTACCAGTTAATAATCAATCGCTTAAACCATCACAACTCTATCCCCAAAGGGAGAGGGTTGTCTTGAAATTAACTTTGCAACAAATATGAACGATCGTTC
>PFAV01000047.1:0-2544 GCA_002773545.1 bacterium (Candidatus Gribaldobacteria) CG10_big_fil_rev_8_21_14_0_10_41_12
TCTTTATTGCCGTTGTATTGCTTATTAACACCATCGTTGGGTTTTACCAAGAGAACAAAGCCAACCAATCGCTTCTCGCCTTAAAGAAGATGATTAAGATTAGGGCAAAAGTTTGGCGGGACAGTTATGAAAAAGAAATAGACAGCGAGGAGTTAGTAGTCGGCGATGTAGCGTTTTTGAAAGTAGGAGATAAAGTGCCAGCAGACGGACGCATCATTGAATCAAAAGGGTTGAGAATAAACGAGGCGAGCCTCACTGGTGAATCACAAGCGGTTGAGAAGAAAGCTGATGATATTATTCCCGAATCAGCTCCGCTTCCCGAAAGAACGAACACTGTTTTTATGGGCACAATTGTGGAAGAAGGACGAGCAACAATAGTGGTTGTCGCTACTGGCATCAATACGCAAATCGGCGAAATCGTATCGCTTCTTAAGGAGACAAAAGAACGAAAAACTCCGCTTCAGAAAAAAATAGCCTCACTCTCAAGAATTACCGGGATATTTATTCTTTCTATTATATTTGCCATCATCATTGTCGGTTATTTCACGGAAAAATCTTTTACCGATATTTTTGTCGCTTCGTTGGCATTAGCTGTTTCAGCAATACCTGAAGGATTACTCCCAGCGATTACCGTCATATTGGTCTTGGGCATGTGCCGTATTTTCAAACAAAACGGTTTAGTAAGAAAACTTGCCGCCACAGAAACCCTGGGGAGCGTAACCGTTATTTGCACCGATAAAACAGGAACTCTCACCGAAGGAAAAATGCAAGTGAGCCATATTTTAACAAGCACGAAAGAACTGATGGGCGGCAACATCAACAAACTTGCCAAGGGCGAAAATGCCAATGGCGTTGAATCGCATATTTCGGCGTTAAAAATAGCTACCTTAGTAAATGAGGCTTTTGTAGAAAACCCAGAGGCAGAATTGCAGGCATGGATTGTGCGAGGAAAACCTACTGAAAAGGCATTACTTTTAGCAGGGATGCAGTCGGGTTTGAACAAGCAAGAGCTTGAAAGACAATATCCTATATTAGACAGAATCAGTTTTGAATCAGACCACAAGTTTGCCGCCACATATCATCGCAAAAATGAGAAGCAGAATACGCTTTATGTTATCGGGGCGCCAGAAGAGATTATGGCCCGTTGTATTGACTTGGATGTTGACGGCAAGATGGAAAAATTAGGCACAGTTCAAGCAGATAAATTGATAGAGAAATTGGAAACGCTCACTCAGAAGGGCTTGCGAGTGCTCGCTTGCGCGCATAAAGATTATACTGCCCAAACAAAATACCAGAATCTTACCGAATTAGTAGGGGAGCTTTCGCTTGTTGGTTTTATCGCCCTCAAAGACCCGCTTCGCCAAGACGCAAAGGAGTCAATCGCAATTACCAAGAAAGCTGGTATTCGCGCGGTTATTGTTACGGGAGACCATAAACTTACCGCCAAAGCCATTGCTGAAGAAATAGGCATTGAGGCGAAAGACGAAAATATACTTGAGGGCCAGGACTTGGAAACAATGAGCGATGATGAATTAAAAGAAAAATCAAAATATATTTCTATCTACGCTCGCGTATCTCCGCGGCATAAATTACGAATTGTTGACGCCTTGCAAGCGAATGGAGAAGTGGTGGCAATGCTTGGTGATGGCGTTAATGACGCTCCAGCCCTCAAATCCGCTGATATTGGCGTGGCGGTCGGTTCGGGCACGGATGTGGCCAAAGAAGCGGCTGATTTAGTATTACTGGACGACAATTTCAAAACCGTAGTCAAGGCGATTGAGCAAGGCAGAGTGATTTTCGGAAATATTCGGAAAGTGTTTGTGTATTTGGTGGCAGACGATTTTTCCGAACTATTTTTATTTTTAGCAAGTATAGCAATAGGATTGCCGCTTCCATTGTTGCCAGCCCAGATTCTTTGGATAAACCTTGTTGAGGATGGATTACCAGACATTGCCCTTACTACCGAACAGGAAACAAAAGGAGTAATGGATGAAAAGCCAAGGAACCCCAAAGAGCCGATATTAAATAAACCATTAAAACTTTGGATGACCGCCATTTTCTTTATTACTAGTTTGGCGGCGTTTTTATCCTTCTTTTTATTTTGGAAATTGACCGGAGATTTGCATAAGACACGCACGATTGTGTTCGCTCTTATGTGTATTGATTCTTTGGTTTTTGCTTTCAGCGTCCGTTCGTTCAAGAGAACTATTTTCAGGAAAGACATACTTTCCAACCGCTATCTAGTTGGAGCGGTAATTGTTTCGGCTATTTTTCTTGTCGGAGCTGTGTATTTCCCGTTCTTGCAAAAACTTTTAGCCACCCAGCCATTGGCATTAACAGAATGGTTAATTATATTTGGTGTCAGTTTAATAGAAATTTTATTGATTGAATTTTCTAAAAAAAGAATTTTTAGCTTTGAAAAAACTAAATAATTTGCTATAATAAGGTCGTAGGTATAATGAGCGCCAAAAAGCGCTTTTTATTATATTCATAAATATTTGCCTATGAAAATTCTCTATATTCATCAAGATAGAAAATTAAGCA
>PFAV01000047.1:2566-11116 GCA_002773545.1 bacterium (Candidatus Gribaldobacteria) CG10_big_fil_rev_8_21_14_0_10_41_12
AAATGTTTATCCGGAACAGGATCTGGGGTATTTCCACCCCCTCTTAAAAGGCATCAGGAATATCCTTTTTTTCTTTTCGTTGATTGAGCGGAAAAAAGACATAGCTTCTTACGATATTATCCAGGGAACCACCTATACTCCCTTAGCTTTTTTACATGGCAATATTCCGGTTTTTTCAATGTTTGGTTCAACCGCTTATGGTTTTTTGAAAGCCGTTCCCAACTCGAAATCATTAAACAAAGAACACTCCGATCTTTTGAAGATATTTAATGAACTAAAGGAAAAAGGAGCCTTAAACTGTTCAGCTTCTTTGATTCAACCAGTTAGAGATATTAGCCGGATTGAATTTCACGTGGCAAAAAATAGCCGTAAGGTGGTGGCTACCTCTCAAGCCGTCAAATCAGAACTTATTAGAAACGGAGTGCCTCAAGAAAAAATAGAGGTTATCTGGAATGGCATAGAAAATTTTTGGTTTAAGGCAAAACCTAAAAAAAGAGTCAAAAAAAATGCCGCCATCGTTTATCTTGGCAGAATGGGAGAAGACGGTTTTACTATAAAGCTTAAAGGTATTAATAGAATGATCTATATTTTAAGAAGTTTTTCTCATCTTGATAAACTTATTATTGGCTTGAGTGAAAAAATTGATTTTTATGGTCAAATTTTTCAGGAGATTCCTAAAACCGTTTTTTACAGCAACTTAAAGCGAAGAAAGGTGCCTAAAATTCTGAAAAATAATTATGGGGATATTTTTATCAACCCTAGCCGTTACGAAGGTTTTTGCTTATCTTTAGTTGAGGCAATGTCCCAAGGATTAATTCCTGTCAGTTTTTCTGTGGGAGTGGCTCCGGAAATTATTAAAAATGGCCAAAACGGGTTTTTGGTTAATAGTGTCCGACAGATGGTTCATAGAATCAATCAATTATCGCAGGATAGGGGGAAAAGAGCCCAAATGGCAAGGGCGGCCATGGAAACAGCCAGAATGTTTAGATCTGAAACAATGGTTAAAAAATATCTTGAACTCTATCAATCTGAATTACCGCCAGCATAAATTTTCTCGTTTTTACTGATTGAAATTATAGTATAATTAGCTAATAATGTTTAATTATGAATTTAAGTATCGGAATTGTCGGTTTGCCCAATGTGGGCAAGTCAACTTTGTTCCAAACAATTACTAAAAAAGAAGTGCCCAGGGAAAACTACCCCTTTTGCACCATTGACCCTAATGTGGGCGTGGTGGCCGTGCCTGATGAACGAGTAGAGAAGTTAGCCGAGCTCACTCATTCGGCCAAGAAAATTTATGCCACTATTGATTTTTACGATATTGCCGGTTTGGTGAAGGGGGCGAGCCGGGGGGAGGGCTTGGGCAATCAATTTTTGGCGCATATCAGAGAAACCAATGCCATAGTTTATGTTTTGCGGGCTTTTGCCAATGAAAATATTATCAACACGCAAGAAACCGTTGATGTTTTGCGTGATAAAGAAATTTTAGACACCGAATTAATCTTAAAGGATTTAGACACCATAGAAAAACGGCTAATGGCCGCGGAAAAGGAAGCTAAAATAGGCAAAAAAGAAGCTGTCAAAGAGGCGGCTGTTTTGCAAAAGGCCAAGGACTTGCTGGACAAAGGAATTGTTTTAAGCGAATCGCCCCTAATTGACGAGGAAAAAGAAATTCTAAAAAATACTTGTTTGCTTACTTTGAAAAATCGTCTTTATTTGTTTAACGGCCTTGAAAGCGACATCTCGGCAGAAGTTAAAAATGTTTTTGAAAAAAATAATTGGCCGTATTTGGTTTTAGATATTTTAACCGAGTTTGAAGCGGTGGATATGAGCCCCGAGGAGCGTTTGTCGTTTGGTTTGCCGCCAGAATCCGGGCTGAATGTTTTAATCAAAAAATGCTACGAAATTCTGGGCTTACTTACTTTTTTAACCATCGGGCCCGATGAAACGCGTGCCTGGACAATAAAAAAAGGCGACAAAGCGCCCCAAGCCGGCGGCGCTATCCACGGCGATTTTGAAGAATTTTTCATCAAGGCCGAAGTAATAAATTGGCAGGACTTGCTCAATAGCAACGGCTTTGCCAAAGCCCGCGAAAAAGGCCTTATTCGCACCGAAGGCAAAGAATACATTGTGCAAGACGGCGATGTGATTGAAATAAAATTCGGCCGATAATTTTAAATAAAAAAACAAATCTATGGAAAACAAAACAGATATTTTGGCAAAATTTTTTTATGAAATCGGCAATCTAAAAAAGGTTTTAAGAGCTCACCAGCAGACACTATTAACTGTTGACCCAACCGACAATATTGCCTCCCATTCTTTTAGGACGGCTTTTATTGGATATTTTTTAGCTAAAGAGCTTACAGCTGATGCTGACAAGGTTTTGAAAATGTGCTTACTGCACGACATTGAAGAGGTGCGCTCGGGTGATATGAATTGGGTTAATAAAAAATATGCCAAGGTTTACGGAGATGAAATAAGAGATGACCAGCTTGAAGGTCTGCCTCATTCACAAGAATTTCTCCAGCTTTCAAAAGAATATACAGAAAGGCAAAGCAAAGAAGCGAAGATAGCCAAAGACGCTGATTTATTAGAGCAAGTGTTTTTG
The DNA here is from genome assembly GCA_002773545.1 of bacterium (Candidatus Gribaldobacteria) CG10_big_fil_rev_8_21_14_0_10_41_12. Lineage (GTDB taxonomy): Bacteria > Patescibacteriota > Minisyncoccia > Minisyncoccales > CG1-02-41-26 > CG1-02-41-26. Next base: position 5,175 of record PFAV01000047.1, read on the forward strand.
CTGAAAGAATATGCCCAGCAAGGCAACAAGGAAGCTGAGCACTGGTTGCACGAGGATGGCGCTGACGAATGCCAGCAGATTAAGCTGATGAATTTTGATTTTACTAAAGAGATTGCCAAAAAAGCGATGGAGATGAAACCATCGGACTGGTGGGAGAACATCTGGACACCGAAGAATAGATAAAAATAAAAATTATATCGTTTGACGAGTTTGAGCATATGTTAAAAATTTTAAAAAATTTTTTTGAGAAAAATATCAAGGGCACTCCATATAAGGCGATCGTAATTGACCGTAAAGTTTATTTATGCCGCTTAACAAACGCTGTTTGCGATGGAATTGAAATTACTAATAATGCTGGGAAAGTTTATGTAACTTCCCGAGCCCTTAAACATTTATTTGATAAAAAGCCAGCAGAAGAATTTTTCTTTTTAATTGATAATTTATACAAAATAGTTAAATATCCGGATAAAATTTACCAAAATAAAACAAGCAAACGGGGTGAGTATTGCTTGGTTAAGAGAGTCGGGGATTCGGATTATTTGTGTTCAATTGAAATTGTAAAATCAGCTGCGGCAGTTCTTGGCTTAACCGAATTTGGAATATCAGAGTGTGGCGAGAGTAACGAAATAGAAGAAATTCAAATTGCTACAGCATTCCGATTGCGCGATTCAGATTATATAAAAAAATACACCCTTTTGTGGAGCTGGGAGGACGGCACCCCTCCCTCGTAGCGCTTTGGATACCCCGTAAAGGGACTACTCGCGCCCCGCAGTAGAGCCGGTTTTCTGCATTTCAGCCCCACAAAAAAGTATATTAAATACAATATATCACAGAATTTTTTGTCAAGCAAGATCCTCCTGTGGAAAAATGGAAAATCAAGCATATGGGTATTATAAAAATTTATCCTTATTATCAAAAGTTTGCCAAGGACTTTGAGAAAAAGAAGCAAGAGATTGTGGTTATTGCCCAAGATATTGAGGTTCATCACATTGGCAGCACCGCGGTTCGCGGTTTGGGCGGCAAGGGGATTATTGATATAATGATTGGGGTTAAGAATTGGCAAGGAGTAGAAAAATTAATTGCTGGATTGCAAAAAATCGGCTTTGAACATGTTCATCCCAAAGAGAAGGGCAAGATATTTTTGAGCAGTATTAAAGAAAGCGGGCTGGGTGATTTTCATATTCATTTGGTTATTATCGGTAGCGCCGCCTACAAAAATTTTTTGGCGTTTCGCGATTATTTGCAAGGGCGTCCCAAAGAAGCAGAAAATTATTTTAAGCTAAAATTGTTTTGCTATAAAGAGGCCAAAGGAGAGAGGGCCATATACACAAAAATGAAAACCAGTTACATCAAAGAAATTTTGAAAAAGATTAGGTATGCAAAAAATTAAGTGGGTGAAAATCGGGTTGGCGGTAGTGGGTTCGCTGGCGTTGGTCGGTCTGGTTGGATATTTTATGGTTTTTCATTATCCCAAAGCCGAGGTTTGTTTTAATGATTTTTGTTGGCGAGTGGAGGTGGCTAAAACAGGGGCGAGTCAGGTCAAGGGGCTAATGTTTAGAAAGAACTTAGGAGAAAAAGAAGGTATGCTTTTCGTATTCAAAAACGAGGGCTTTCATTCTTTTTGGCTGAAAAACACTTTAATTCCTTTGGACATTGTTTTTCTTGATAAAAATAAAAAAGTGGTGAACATCACTGAAAACGCCCAGCCCTGCCCAAGCGATAAATGCCCAAGTTATCGCAATCAGAACCCGGCCAAATATGTTTTGGAAATTAGAGGCGGTCTGGCCGACAAAATTGGCCTAACAATAGACAGCAAAATTTTATTTTCGGATTATTGAAAGTGTTGCAAGATATGAGCGATCGCTCATATAATGCAACAGTCGCGGTTATGGCTATGGTAAAAAAGTTAGACAATTTGAATAAAGAACAGCAAGAAGCCATCTTGTTTGGCGAGGGGCCTTTGCTGATTGTGGCCGGAGCGGGCACGGGCAAAACCACAGTGATTACTGAAAGAATTGCTGGTTTAATTGCTCATGGCTTGGCTAAACCAGAGGAAATTTTGGCTGTCACTTTTACGGAAAAAGCGGCCGCGGAAATGGAAGACAGAGTGGACCGGCTCTTGCCTTTTGGCTATCACGAGCTTTGGATATCAACTTTTCACGCTTTCTGCGAAAGGGTTTTGCGAGAAAACGGCCTAGACATTGGTTTGCCCACCAACTTTAAGTTGGTTGACTCAACAGCGGCTTGGCTTTTAGTAAGGCAGAATTTAGACAAGTTTGCTTTGGATTATTATCGGCCATTGGGCAATCCGCTCAAATTCATTCACGCTTTGTTGGGGCATTTTTCCCGCTGTAAAGACCAAATGATTTATCCCGAGGATTATTTAAAGTTTGCCGATGAGTTAAAATCAAACTTAACCGATTTGCCCGAAGACACAGAAGCCGAGCGCATTAAAGAGGTGGCTTCGGCTTATCATACTTATCAAAAAATTTTGTTAGACAACAGCTTGCTGGATTTTGGCGACCTGATTAACTATTGCCTCCAGCTTTTTCAAAAGCGACCAGCTATTTTGGAAAAATATAGAGCCCGTTTTAAGTATATTTTGGTGGATGAATTTCAAGACACCAACTGGGCGCAATATGAATTGATTAAAATTTTGGCCGCTCCACGCTGCAATATTACTGTTTCAAGTGACGATGACCAGGCAATTTATAAATTTCGCGGGGCCTCGGTGAGCAATATCACGCAGTTTAAGCAGGATTTTCCCAAGGTTAAAGAAATCTTTTTGGTAAAAAATTATCGCTCGTCTCAAAACATTTTGGATTTGGCTTATAATTTTATTCAAGCCAACAATCCCAATCGCTTGGAATTTATTTCAGGCATTAATAAAAAGCTCATCGCGCAAAAACCAGCGGCGGGCGTGGTGGAGCATTTGCACTTCAAAACATTGGGCCAGGAAACCTCTGGGGTAGCGCAAAAAATAGCGCAAATTCTACAAAAAAATAAAGATGTGGGCTTTAATGATTTTGCTGTTTTAGCCAGATCCAACGACACAGCCAATTCATTCGCGCGCGCTTTTGAAAGGGCCGAGTTGCCCTATCAATTTTTGGCCTCGCAGGGCCTTTATTTCAAGCCGGTGATTATGGACATGATCGCTTATTTGAAACTGCTGGATAATTATTACGAGAGTCCGGCTATGTTTCGCGTTCTAAGCTGGCCATCATGGCAGATACCGCCTGACGATTTAATGAAGCTCACCCATTTCAGCCGCCAAAAAGCCCAGTCGCTTTTTGAAACGGTTTCTATCTTTGCTTTGGTTAAGGGCCTCACTCCCAAAACCGCCTCTTCGCTCAATAGTTTTTTGGCCTTAATTAAAAAACATACCGCCTTGTCTCGCGAGAAAAACATCTCGGAAATTTTCATCGCTTTGTTGGAAGATTCGGGCTACTTGAAAAAATTGATCACCAGCGAACACAGGGAAGAACTGGATTATCTGGCGCAGTTTTATAAAAAAATCAAGGATTTTGAGCAGGCCAACCCGGACAGCTCGCTCAAAAGTTTTATGAGCCAGCTTAATTTAGAGCTGGAGTCAGACGAGCAGGGCAAGCTGGCCTTTGACCCAGACCAAGGCCCGGATTTAATCAAAATAATGACTATTCACTCTGCCAAGGGCTTGGAGTTCAAATATGTTTTTATTGGCGGTATGGTTGACCTTAGATTTCCCTCAACCGAGCGTAAAGACCCCATTGAAATACCAGCCCAGTTAATCAAAGAAAAATTGCCCGAGGGCGATATGCATTTGCAAGAGGAACGGCGGCTTTGTTATGTGGCCATTACCCGAGCCAAACAGGGATTGTTTTTTACATCAGCTGACGATTATGGCGGGCTAAGAAAAAAGAAAATTTCTTTGTTCTTAACGGAAATGGGTTTTAGCCAGTCAGAATATTTTGCCAAGAGCAAAGTTAGCCAAACAGATTTTATTGAGCCCAAAATTAAAGTTAAAAAGAAAAAGCTGGTTGTTATTCTGCCCGAGCATTTTTCTTACACTCAATTAGCCGCTTTTGACACCTGCCCTTATCAGTATAAATTAGCTCATATCTTAAAAGTGCCAGTCAGGGGCAGGCCATCGTTTACTTTTGGCAAAGTAATGCACAATACGCTTTACGAATTTTTGCAAACGATTGACCAAGCCAATGCCAAAAAGCAAAATAATCTTTTTGGCGCGCCGAATTCGGTTAAATCGCCAGCCATCGCCATTAGCGAAGCCGAATTGCTCAAAATCTATGAAACCCACTGGCTCAATGAATGGTTTGACAGCAAAAAACAAGAGCAGGATTATTTTCAGGCCGGCAAGAAAATGTTAAAAGATTTTTATCAGAAATTTTCTCAACAAAGAACAACAATTCTCCAATATCAAGGCAAACCGGCCTTAGAAGTTGAGTTTAACCTAAAAATAAAAGACATTGTCTTAAAGGGCAAAATTGACCGCATTGATGAAGTAGCGGGCGGGGTGCGTTTGCTGGATTACAAAACCGGCGAAGCCAAAGAAAAAATAAGCAAAGCAGACAAAACCCAGCTTTTACTTTACCAAATAGCCGCCGAAGAATCTTTGGGATTAAAACCAGTAGAGCTTGGCTATTATTATCTCGGCGAGGGAGAAATAGTTTCGTTTTTGGGCACTGAAAAAGAAAAAGACGACTTAAAAATAAAAATTATTGAACAAACCGAACAAATCAAAACCAGCAACTTTACAGCCAAACCCGGCTGGCATTGTCAATTCTGCGACTTCAAAAGTATCTGCGAATTTGTCAATAAAAATAATAATTGAGCGGTTTTGTTTGACAACTATCTATCAATTATTTATAATAGTTTTAATAAGGAAAAGATATGCAAATAGGCAAGACAAAAGTTAATTTTTCAAAATATAAAGGTAAAGAAGTGGCAATAGTAAGAGGGGAAATCGTAGCGTCAGGAAGCTCTTCAAGGGTTGTTTTTGAAATAGCTAAAAAGATTTTTCCAAAAGTTGCTAATAAAGATATTGTTTTATTGTCTGTTCCCAAGGAAAGAGCGACTATTTACATCACCCCAAAATAATTTTTTATGGAAAAACTGATTTTTCCTTATGGTTTTGAACTTTTGGAAAATAGAAGAGTGTTTGCTTTTCCAGCCATTACTATAACTTTAAAAAAAGAAAACTCCCCTAAGGAGTTTTCTTTTTTGGTTTTAGTTGATTCTGGGGCTGAGTTTTCGCTTTTTACGAAAGGAGACGCCGAGCTTTTGGAAATTGATCTGCAAAAAGGCGAAAAAGTTAACATCGGCGGAGTAACTGGCGATAAATTTTTAGCTTTTATCCATTTTGTTTTAATAAAGATTGGTAATAAAGAATTTAAGATAAAAACCGCTTTTTCCAGTAGAAATGATACCCCGAGAATCCTAGGCCGCAATCCATTGTTTTCTAATTTTTTTATTATCTTTGACCATCAAAAACAAAATACAATTTTTATTCCTCGTGGAGTAAAATCTTTTGAAAAATTGCTTTATGCTTAATTTATTTTCAAAATCTATGATTTTTCAAAAGCTTTCTAAGCCCGTTGGCGGGGGGATTTATAAGTTAAATTTCTCACAAGAAATGGTGGCTGACCCCATTTTTCTATTGTGGAATTTTAGGAGTTGGGATATACTGAAAATAAGAAAAATATGCGAATAATCAACCAAACAATTTATTTTTTGTATAAAAAGTTGCGTCAAATTGGCATTGATTTAGCAAATCAAAATAACACCCAATTAGAAGCGATGAAAAAAGAAATTGCTAAAGCCGGCGGTAAGGTTGAATTTAAGATTGAGATGGTTGCAAAACTATTTCGTAGCGAAATTTTAGATTTTCGAGCGAGACGAGGAAGACGAGCAAAATGTTTTGAGGCCGTAGCCCAGCTACGGCGAAA
>PFAV01000028.1 GCA_002773545.1 bacterium (Candidatus Gribaldobacteria) CG10_big_fil_rev_8_21_14_0_10_41_12
CTACCTTAGAGAAGTTGTCTGAACAACCAACCAATTTTGACTGTTGCATTATGTGAGCGATCGCTCATATCTTGCAACAGTGGCGAGTTTATGTTTGTTTTTATTATTTCGCGCGATTGGCGCAATATCTATCTTAATGACTTGGATAGTTTTAAGGCGAAATTGCTTCGTGATGGTTTTAATTTAGATAAAGATAAATTTTTTATTGTTTCAGCCAATAGGCGGTATTTGGGCTATAAAAAAATTGACCAGCAGTTTGCGGTTTTTTACCTGCTTTGTCCGCAGATTTTGATGCCATTATTTTTGAAAATAGCCGCGATAATTTTTTTTATTCAAGCTATCGGCCAAAAGCCCGACATTTGTTATGCCACCACGCCATTTTTTGCTTTATCGTTTTGGCCCTGTAAATATTTTCTTAAGATACCGGTTTTTTGCAATTTCGTTAGCTCGGTTTCGGAGATTGTCAGGCAGAAAGGCGGGTTAAAACGAAAAATAGCCGCTAAAATAGTGAGTGGTTGTGAGTTCTTAGGCGCCAAAATGGCTGATGTTTTAATGCCCAATGGCCAATGGTTAAAACAAAAATTATTGAACTGGCGAGTTTCAGCCAGTAAAATTGTTTTTCGGTCGGTTCGCCCGCCGCAAATTAAGATCAATCCCGCTCAAACAGGGGAGTTGCGAGAAGCCCATCATCTCTCTGGTAAAAAAGTTATTTTCACAGCCGCTCGTTTGGAAAAAGAAAAAAATTTAGAGGTTGCTTTGCGGGCCTTGGCTGAAATTAAAGACAATGATATTGCTTGGTTGTTGGCTGGGTCTGGCTCACAAGAGGCGGCCTTAAAAAAGATAGCTGGCGAACTTGGCTTGAGCGATAGAGTTATTTTTTTGGGCTATATTGACCACACTAACATTTGGCCTTATTATGAACTTTGTTCGGTTTTTGTTTTAGCGTCATTATCCGAGGGTATGCCCACGGTTATTTTGGAGGCAATGTTAATGCGAAAGCCAGTAGTTGCCTCAAACATAGCGGGCAATAGAGAATTGGTCAGCCATCAAGCAACCGGACTTTTATTTAATCCCGTTTCAGCCTCCGACTTAGCCGAAAAAGTCAATCAGGTTTTGAGCGATGTTGATTTGGCAGATCGCTTGGCCGCGGCTGGCCGGGCAAAAGCCGCTGAATATGTTGAACAATATCAAAACATTGAACAAATTTATCAATGTTTTTTAGCGAAACTATGAGCGAGTTATCTCAAATGTATTCTTTTCATAATGCTCAAGAAAGGGGACGGGGATTTGTGATTTTCGGCCAAGAAAGAGGCGAGCTCTTTGCCAAGTGGCTGGGGCAGGGTAAAAAAGTTTTGGATTTGGGCTGCCGCGACTGCGCTTTAACTAAATATTATGCGAACGGCAATGAAATTTTGGGCTGCGACATTGACCAAGGCGGTTTGGAAATTTGTCATAAAGAAATAGGCATTGAGACAAGACAAATAGATCTAAACGGCGATTGGGGCATACCTCCGGAAAGTTTTGACGCGGTGGTGGCGGCTGAATTATTGGAACACCTTTATTATCCAGAAAAAGTTATTAAAAAGATTTATAATGTTTTGAAGCCGGGCGGGGTTTTTATCGGTTCAGCTCCGCACGCTTTCAGCTTAATCAACCGCTTACGGATTTTACTGGGCAAAAAAGACGGCACGCCCTTAGCCGACCCAACGCATATTAACCATTTCGCCTATGGCGAGTTTGAGAAAATGCTCAAAAGCGTTTTTAGCGAGGTTGAAATTTTACCCTTTACCCGTTTTAAGTTTTTAGGCAAAATGTTTCCGCGATATTTTTCTTTTTTATTATTCTTTCGGTGTAAAAAATGATTGAAAACCAAAAATTAGATATTTTAGTTTTCACGCAAAAAGTTGATCTGAATGATGATGTTTTGGCGGCTTTTTATTATTGGTGGGAAAAGCTGGCGCAAAAAGTTAATCAGCTTAACATTGTTTGTTTGTTTGAAGGCGAGCATCATCTGCCCGATAATACGAAGGTTTTTTCGCTGGGCAAAGAAAAGGGCAAATCCAGAGTTAGATATATTTGGCGAGTGTATCAATACTTTTGGCCGTGGCGCAAAACAATTGACATTATTTTCGTTCATATGAACGAAGTGTATATTTTTTTGCTTTGGCCGTTGGCTAAAATTTATCATATCCCGATTGTTTTTTGGAAAGCCCACGGCGGCCGACTGCCGCATATTAAAAAGGCCATTTTTATGGCTGACAAAATTGTTACCTCGGGCGCGAAGACCTTTGAGTATAACACTCTCAAAAAAGTAATTATCGGGCAAGGGGTTAATGTGGATTTTTTCCAGCCAGTTAAGTCAATGATTGGCGAAACAGACCGCGGCAAATTTCAGGTTTTAGCGGTGGGACGGCCCTCATCAGTAAAGCATTATGATATTTTGCTGGCCAGCGCTAATATCTTAATTAACCGGCAGGGCCAGAAAAATATTTTTTTTGAGATAGTCGGCAATGCTCAAAACGAGAAAGAGGCGCTGAATCAAAAAAAATTAGCCGAATCAATCAAAGAGTATAATTTGACTGATTATTTTTTGCTAAAACCGGGTGTGCCCTTTGGTCAAATCAAGCGAAAATATCAAGAGTGTTCTTGTTTGGTTAATCTGACTGACCCGGCCAGTTTAGAAAAAGTTGTTTTGGAAGCCATGGCTATGGAAAAGCCGGTAGTAACTTCCAATGAGGCCTTTTGGCCGTTTTTTGACGGTTGCGAATTTTTGCAAGTTCAAAAAAATAATCCAGCCGACTTGGCTGAAAAAATTAAAAATTTAGCCGCTCTAAAGTCGGAACAAAGGAAGGCCATTGGCCAAAAACTAAGAACCATGGTAGTTAAAGAGCACAGTGTGAACCACTTAATCAACGAACTAATCAAAGTTTTTTATTCAGTAATTCAATGCAAGAAATAAGCGACAATGAAATAGTGAGAAAATACTTAAAAGGCGACGAAGAGGCGCTGGAGGTTTTGATTAAACGGTATCTTAAGCCGATTTATAGTTTTGTTTATAAAAATATTGGCGATTCCGAGGCGGCCGAAGACATCGCCCAAGAAACATTTGTAAAAATGTGGAAAAACTTAAAAAAATTTGACAAGCAAAAAAAGTTTAGCGCTTGGCTTTTTACCATTGCCAAAAATGCTTCCGTTGATTTTTTAAGGAGAAAAAAGACAGCCCCCCTTTCTTTGGTTGAGGAATCTTTAGCTGACAAAAATGATTTTACCAAAGCGATTGAACAGAAAAATATTATAGACAATTTTAGGTCAGTTATAAAAAAACTTTCGCCTAACTACCAGGCAGTTATTCTACTGAAAGACGAGAGAGGGCTAACTTTTAGAGAAATAGCTAGATTATTGGGCGAGCCGCTTAACACCGTTAAAAGTAAGTACCGTAGAGCGCTTGTTGCGCTTAGAGGATTATAAAAAAGAGAGACGCACCAAAAGGCGCCTCTTTTTCGTATTAGTAATATATGGACGAAATTGCCTTGTTTCAAAAAATTATGCTGCGCATTAGAGCGGAGCGAAAAAGAATGGTTCTAAGGCGAAAAATCACTGGTTTTTCAATTGCGCTGGCTGTTTCTTTTTTGGGCTTAGTTCCGGCCATTAAAATGGTCTATGCCGGGTTTGCGGGTTCGGGATTTGTTCAGCTGTTTTCTTTGGCGTTTTCGGACACGGCCATAATTTTGGCTTCTTGGCAAAATTTTGTTTTGTCTTTGCTGGAATTATTACCGATAACTGGTTTGTTGGCCATAGGGGTTGCCTTGTTTACGGTTTTGGGCTCGCTTAAATTTTTATCAAATAACTTAAAAAAATATGAATATAGACAAAATATTTCAATCTAAAACATTCAAAATAATTTTAGCGGCAATTGGCGGGCTGATGATTATTTTACTGGTCTTTAAGACAGGCATGATGGTGGGTTTTCAAAAGGCAAATTTTTCCTGCCATTGGAGCGACAACTATCACCAAAACTTTGGCGGCCCCAGAGGCGGTTTTCCCGGCGGGTTTGGCGACAGGGATTTCATTGAAGCCAATGGCTCGGTGGGGCAAATAATAAAAATTGCCACCTCAACATTGGTCATTAGGGGGCGAGGAAATGTTGAGAAAGTTGTTTTAATTAAGGCTGACACAGTTATTAACCAGTTGAAAGAAACCATAACAATAAATGAACTAAAAACTGATGATATGGTGGTGGTTATAGGCGAGCCCAATAATGATGGGCAGATAGAAGCAAAGTTGATTAGAGTTATGCCCGCCATTCCTCGCCATAAGTAAAAAATATGAAAAATATTTCTAAAAAAAGAAAAATTATTGTTTTTATTACAGCGGCTGTTGTTTTGGCTGGCGGGGGATATACTGTGTATCATTTTGTTGAGACAGGCCCGTCCTCGGTGAGTTATATTAGTTCAGCTATCACCAAGGACGCTTTAATTGTTTCGGTTTCCGGCACTGGTCAAGTTGCTTCATCTAACCAAGTAGATATTAAATCAAAAACAAGCGGAAATCTTGTTGGTATGTATGCTGTGGTTGGCAAAGAAGTTGGCACTGGAGCGCTCTTGGCGCAAATAGACACCACCGACGCGCAACGGGCGCTAAGAGACGCTCAAACAGGTCTGGACACAGCCAATTTAGAATTAGACAAATTACTTGAGCCGCCCGATGAGCTCACTCTGTTACAGGCCGAGAGCGCTTTGTCTCAAGCCCAGGCCGCCAAACAAACAGCCCAAGGCGACCTTAACAAGGACTATGATGACGGGTTCACTGCGGCGGCCAATGTGTTTTTGGGCTTGCCCAATGTAATGAGCGGTATGAACACTTTGCTTTTTGGCAACAGTTTTAGCGACAACCAATCAAATTTGGCTTATTACACTGACGCGGTGAGTAACTACGACAACAGTATTATACAATATAAAGAAGCAGCCACCGCGGCCTATCAGACGGCGCGCCAGCAATATGATAAAAATTTTCAGGATTATAAAGCCACCAGTCGTTTTTCCAGCACCAGCACAATTGTTTCTTTGATTGACGAAACATATCAAACAAGTAAAAGCATCGCTGAAATGGTTAAAAGCGCCAATGATTTAATTCAGTTTTACTAAGACAAGCTCACTGAACGCAACTTAAAGCCGAATTCTCTCTCTACCACTCATGTAGCCGCCTTAAATTCATACACTGGCACTGTCAATAGTTATCTCTCGTCTTTATTGACCTCGCAACGAGCTGTGAGCGATTCTATAGATGCCATAGCCACGGCTGGCCGTTCTATTGAAGAAAAAACTTTGTCATTGGCTAAGATAAAAAGCGGGCCTGACGATTTAAGCATTCGCGCCGACAAAATTGCTATCCAGCAAAAACAAGACAGTTTAGCCGCCGCCCGGCAAAATTTAGCGGATTGTTCAGTGAGGGCGCCTTTTGCTGGAATTGTCGTCAAAGTGAATGCGCAAAAAGGCGACACAGTGTCTTCGGGCGCGGTTTTGGCCACTTTAGTTACCAAACAAAAAGTCGCGGAAATTTCTCTCAACGAAGTAGATGTGGCCAAAGTTAAGGCCGGGCAAAAAACTACTTTATTGTTTGACGCCGTAGACGACTTAACTATTAGCGGGAAGGTGGCTGAAGTGGACACTTTGGGCACGGTTAGTCAAGGAGTAGTTAACTACAGCGTAAAAATTGTTTTTGACACTCAAGACGACCGGATTAAGCCGGGCATGAGTGTTTCCGCCGCCATCATCACCGAGATGAAGCCAGATGTTTTATTGGCGCCCAATGTGGCGGTAAAGTCCAATAGCGAGCAGTATGTGGTGGTGTTAGAGAATAATGTTCCTCGCAATCAGACAGTTGAGGTAGGACTATCAAATGACACAATGACGGAAATTATTAGCGGCCTCAATGAAGGCGATAAAGTTGTTACTCAAACAATTACCGCAACTACTAAGACTAAAACTACTACAACAAAAAGCACGGGAGGAATTAGAATTCCCGGTCTTGGAGGAGGCGCCCCTCGTTAAAAATTTATATGATTGAATGCAAGAATATTACAAAAGCTTATAAAACCGGAGCCGGTGAAACAGCGGTACTTAAAGGCGTTTCATTTGTTATTGCTGATGGCGAGTTTGTGGCGATTATGGGGCCTTCGGGTTCGGGCAAATCAACTTTAATGCATATACTCGGGGCTTTGGATGTCCCAACCAGCGGCATTTATCTTTTGGACGGCCAGGACATTTCTAAATTATCAGATGATCAATTGGCGGATATCAGGAAAAATAAAATCGGCTTTGTTTTTCAGTCATTTAATCTTTTGCCCCGAGCGACTGTTTTGCGCAATGTGGCCTTACCTTTGATGTATGCTGGTATGAAGAAAGAGCAACGCGAAGAAAGAGCCAAACAGGCCCTAATGGCCGCCGGCCTGCCCGAGGATCGCTGGGGGCACCTTTCCAATCAGCTCTCGGGAGGGCAAATGCAAAGAGTGGCTATTGCCCGGGCATTGGTTAACGACCCGTCAATTATTTTAGCTGACGAGCCAACCGGCAATTTAGACACCAAAACCGGTGAAATTGTCTTGGATACTTTTCAACAATTGAACAGCCAGCACGGCCGCATGATTGTTTTGATTACTCACGAACGATATGTAGCCGAGCACACTAATCGTATTATTCACATTCGGGACGGTGAAATTACCGACGACGAAAAGAATATCAAACATCGCATTGCCAATCATCATCAATTATGAATATAGCGGACATATTTAGAGAAACATTTTCTGCCCTGCTTTCAAACAAAGCGCGGTCCGGCCTTACAATTTTGGGTATTGTGATTGGTATTGGTTCAGTTATCGCCATGATTTCCGTCGGACAAGGTTCAACAGCTTCTATACAATCAAGCATCCAGTCCCTCGGTTCAAATCTGCTTATGGTATCGCCTAGCTTCCAGCGCGGAGTTGGCATGCAAGTAAGCGCTGGTCGGGGTTCAGCTAGAACGCTTAAGCAAGAAGATGTTGATGCGATTCAGAAAGAAATTATGCTTATTAAAGCCATTGCTCCCGAACTTTCTAGCCGCTACCAAATTATTGCAAAAGGAACGAATACCAACACATCTGTTCTCGGAACAACCCCTAATTATCCAGAGGTGCGGAATGTCCAGATTGAAAGTGGGTCGTTTGTTTCCGAACAAAATGTACGAAGCTTGTCAAAAGTGGCGGTGCTTGGCCCGACTACCAGAGATGACCTGTTCGGAGAGGGCGTTAACCCTATCGGTCAAACGATACATATTAATAAAGTAGATTTTAAGGTAATTGGCGTTACAAAAGAAAAAGGAGGGAGTGGCATGAGCAATCAAGATGATATGATTTTTGTTCCTTTATCTACGGCGCAACGGTTTTTGGCCGGCAGCAGTTATCTGTCTACTATATATATAGAAATAGTTGATCAGGAATCAATGACAACAGCGCAGGAACAAATTACCTCCTTGCTATTAAGCCGTCACAATATCTCAAATCCCGAACTTGCCGATTTCAGCGTTATAAATCAGGCCGACATTGTGGCGAGTGTTTCTTCAATAAGCAGTACCCTTACGATATTACTTGCCGCAATCGCCGGCATATCATTGATCGTGGGGGGCATCGGAATAATGAATATGATGCTGACAACTGTTACCGAAAGGACACGGGAAATCGGTCTCCGCAAAGCAATTGGCGCGAAGAAAAAAGATATCAGCCTTCAATTTCTAATTGAATCAATAATGCTCACTTTTATTGGAGGAATCGTGGGAATTTTTTTAGGGTGGATTCTTTCTTATGCGGTAGCTTATTTCGGCAGTATGACGACTGAAGTTACATCGTGGTCCATTTTTTTGGCAGTTGGCGTGTCCGCTTGTATTGGCATTATTTTTGGCTTCTATCCGGCCCGTCGAGCCGCCGGGTTAAATCCCATAGAAGCGTTGAGGTACGAATAACAAATAACTAATAACTAATAACAAAAAATATGAAAAAAAATATACTGTTAATTATTATATTGGCGATTGTCGTGGTCGGGGCTGGTTCTTTCTATGGTGGTCTGCAATATGGTAAAAGCAAAAGCCCGGCTGGCGGGGGATTGGCCAATCTTTCAGCCGAGCAGAGGCAAGCGCGGTTTCAGCAGATGGGTGGCGCTAATGCGGCCGGGCAAAGAGGTGTTAGAGCTGGCAATGGCTTTACTGTTGGGGAAATTCTTGCCAAAGACGCCAACAGTATTACCGTCAAGCTAAACGACGGCGGCTCTAAAATAGTTTTTATTGCTACCTCTACCCAGGTGATGAAGTCCGCTGTAGGCTCGCTTGATGACCTGATAGTTGGCGAGAACATCAGCGTAAACGGCGCTGCCAATCAAGATGGCAGTATCACCGCTCAATCAATCCAGCTAAGACCAGCATCAGCAAGTAAACTTAACTAAGTTAAGTTTATGAGATGGTTGCAAAACTATTTCGTAGCGAAATTTTAGATTTTCGAGCGAGGCGAGGAAGACGAGCAAAATGTTTTGAGGCCGTAG
>PFAV01000043.1 GCA_002773545.1 bacterium (Candidatus Gribaldobacteria) CG10_big_fil_rev_8_21_14_0_10_41_12
GAAAGAATGCTATTAATTTCGCGGCTGGTTTGGCTGGAAATAACGCGCAGGGAATTTATTTTCGCTTCCTCTAAGATATTGCCTTCGCTGTCTATTATTTTAAGCTTTCACTCAAAATTATCTCGGCATAAAGTTTTTTGGCCGCCCGCTGCCTGATTTTGAGCTTTTCTTTCAATAATTCTTCTACTTGCCCCGCCATTTCTTTCGGAATAAGGCCGTGTTTTTGACGAATTATCCCTCGCAAATCCCGCGAGGTTTTTACATCAAGTTGAACCTCTCTAACCAATCCTTGCACCCCACTCATCCATCGCTTTGTTTTCTCGTCTAAACCGCGTTTTGCCTTTTCTATTCGATCTAATGCCTGCCGTTTCACTAATTCTAAATATGAGGACCTCTCGCGCTCAATACGATTTGCCCTGCCTTGAAAATTTTGCTTGACTAATTCAACCGAATAATAGTATTCATCTTCAAATTGTTCGCCCTTGGCATCTTTGTCGCACTCTAATAAAGATAAAACTTCCCAATCATTTTCACTGACAATATTTCCTCTCTTGTCGCCAAAATAAAGCTTGTAAATATCGTCCGCCCTGCAATATACCGCAACCCCGCGTATACTAGCCGATTTTCCGCAATGAGCCATCGTAGGCAACTTTAATGCAGTGGCATATTCCTCTGGATATAATGATTTTAGTTTTAACCAATTCAATCGCTGTTTTGCCGAAAACGATTCACTTGCCTGGTCCTCTATTGCGCGCGCATCTTCTGAATACATCTGATAGAACTTTTTATCTACCAATAGCTCGTTCTGCGAAATAACTTTTTCATCTCCACCAAATCGTGTTTGAATTTCCTGAATTCTTTTTTTGATTCGCGCCTCAATACCAATACGCGCTTCCGCCTGTAATTGAGGAAAAAAGTTATACACCCAAATAAACTCATTTTGGCTACCAATGCGATCAATACGGCCGACTCGTTGCACAATCCGAACCGGATTCCAATGGAGTTCGTAATTGATAACCACTTGTCCATCCTGTAAGTTAATGCCTTCTCCCAACATCTCGGTGCTTACCAAAATGTCTATTTCGTTTTCTTTAGTTGCTTCTATGCCCCGCTTTTTTAAATACTTTTTATTTGAATCTGTTTTAGGAGAAAAAAGCGCCGCGCGCCTCAAAACATCTCCCGTATCGCCAGAAACATACTCCGTTCGCGCAAAATGCTTTTTTAATTCCTCGCCTATGTATCTGGCGGTTGAAGCATACTGCGTAAATATTAAAATTTTTTTCCCCTCGCATTTTTCCTTGCCTTGTTTGTCCCAATACGGCTGTTGATATTCACCTTTAATTCTTTTGATGAGCGTCTGTACTTTGTCATCGTCTTCAACAGAAATATCTTTAATCATTTCATACATTTCACCTAAAATAGCCCCGTCTTTTTTAATGCTCTCCTTTAACTTTTTAACATAAAAACGCTTCGCCTCGTAAGCGTTTTCCGGAATCTCAATTTCTTCAATATCAAAATCATCTTTCAATTTCTGATACGCCTTGTCAGTCGCTTCTCCAGCCAGCACCTTTCCTTCTTCAAGTCCTCTCAAAAATAGCGCGTGCGAACGAACCATTGTATTTAATGATTCTCGCAACGCCTCAATACTGCTTTCCAAAAGCTTAAATAAAATCATTTTTATGATACTCCGCAAGTTACGGCCCGCAATCTTCAAACGCTGTTTTTCGTCCTCGGTAAACTTATCTTCTTTAATAAAACTCCCAATGTCATAGCGGGCAAAAGCCAGATTTTCAATTTTTGCCTCCAGAGAATTATAAATACCGCCAGGATACACATCGTCAATGTTGTAGTCAATGCGGTACGGACCAAGTCGTTTTGGGAAATGAAGCAAATCCTCTTTGCCGTATTCGTCAATAATATTTTTTCTGGTGCGCCTGATAAGAATTTGCTGGAAAAGGTTTTCCGATCTATCAGGGAAATCCTCCTTTCCTTCGCCGTTCAATTTTTGCCTTTCTTCATCAGCTTTTTTAAAAAATTCCTTTAATTCCGGCGGGTCAATTATTAAAGTGTCAGTAATTTCCCTTGGATGAAAAAGCTTTATCTGATGATAAATATCCAATAATTTTAAGTTCTGGGGCGTTGCGCCGACTAAGATAACTTTTTTGCCCTCACAGATAATTTGTAAATCCTTATACGACGCTGTTTCTGGATTGCGGAAATGATGCGCTTCATCTATTAAAACAACTGGCCTTTGCATTAATTTGTCGTTATTCAAAATATCTGAAAGTTTTCCACGGGAAATAACTTTAGTGTTCACATTGTAATCGTCCAAAACCTGCTCCCATTGCTCAATAATTTTAGGCGAGCAAATCACAACCGCCTTTTCTCCTTCTTCCTGTAAATGAGCCAGAAGCGCAGAACCTGTGAAGGTTTTACCAACACCCGGTACATCGGCCAAAAATACACCTTTATATTTCTGTAATTTGCGATACGCGTCTATAACCGCGTCTTTCTGAAAAAGAAAGAGCTTTGGAACATCTTCATTAAATTCAATTTTTTCTTTCTCGCGGTCTTCTTCCAAAGAAAAAATATCGTGCAAAATTCGCAAGTAAATACGAAACGGCGTTACCTCGTTATTTAAGGCCCATGATTGGCGCAAAGCGGTTTCGGCTAACACAGTAAAATCGCAGTCCTCGGACAATTCCCATTTTTCCTTAAACCATTTATTTAGCTTTTTCACTTGCGCCTCATCAGTTAACCGCACATTCACTTCGGTATTTAAAGAAAAGCCAGAAAGAGAAATATTACTTGAACCAACTAAAACAACAGGTATGTCTTTTTTGTCAACCAAATAAACTTTGGCATGAAACAATTCCTTAGTATAAATGCGGATTGTTATCTTTTTTGACGCTAATTTTTCTGCAAGCCATGCCAAAAATTCCTTGTTCTCTTTACTTGGCTGGAGTCGTCCGGCGCGCTCTAAAAGTATCAGCGCCTCATTTTCTAAAATATCCTTTTTCTGCTCTGGCGTCTGAAATTCCTGTGATTCAAGCGTATCGCGCACCGCTTCGTCAAACTTTTCTGCCACGAGCATTGTTTCCGCGGTTTGTCTGTTAGTTAAGGGGCTCACCAAAAGCTCCAAACTCTCAAGTCCGTCAATTTCGTCTTTTAATTCTTTGAGCCCGGAAATAAAAAACCAGCCAACGGCAAAACGAGCGCTTTTGGCGTCTTTTAATTCTTTTTTTAATTCTTCGGCAAAACTTTGCTCCGGAGTGATAATGATATTTTTAGGCATATTTTTCCCATTTACATCGGCGCAAGTTGGCGGCTCAATTCGCGCTCAAGCATTGCTGAAAAATCACGTATAACTGCTTGTTGATCCGCAGGCAAAAATGTGCCGAGCTCATCGCGAAAATCAACTTTTTTCGCATCAGCAATAATTTCATTTTTTACTTCGGTGAGTCGCTTTTTTTGGTCAAGCGAAAGCATACCTTTGCGCATAATAAAATACAAATCGTAAAAATCGCGTGGTTTTTTTCGTTTTATAAGTGCGTCAAAAATCTTTTCTTCCACAAGCTGATCTTGCGGCAGATGAATAATTGTATATGTGGGAACAAAATTATTCGCAACACTATCTACTTCACCTGTAACACTTCGGCCGTTGCGCGATGATACATTTATTTCCACGCCAACCGGCGGATATCCAAACACATGAAATGTGGCAACACCAAAATATCCTCCGCTGGTAGCGCCTATTTTATCTCCAAGTTCAACTTTTACATCAGCGTGCGCCATTTCCGCTAAAACATGTATAAAAAGTTGCTCAACGAATGGCTTAATTTCATTTTGACCCACACCAAATAGAGAAAAATCTAAATCTTCGGAAAATCTTGGACTGCCATACACAATGCGAAGCGCAGTGCCACCCTTAAAAAGCAATTTTTCAGCATTCGGTAATTTATATAACTCTCCCAAGAAAACATGCTGAAAATATTCTCGGACGATATTCGGGAATACCCCCATTTGATATTGCCTGCCTAGTTTTTCAAGCGTTTCTATTGAAATCATTTTAGTGTTGATTTAATTATACTAATTAGTTTCGCATTACCGAATAATTTTGCATATCGCAAGGCCTTTTCCGGATTAATTTTTTCTTTATTAAAACGGGAAATTGGCTTTTGTCTATTTATCAATCGCAAATAGTCCATGTCCACAAATGCTTTCTCGGCATCTGCAATATAAAAGCTTAACCCTTGTTGTTTTTGAATTTCATAGCCGGTATAACCGACCCTTTTTATTCTACGATAAGAAAAATTTTTTCCTAACGCTTCAAATCTACGCGTAGCTTTGGTGGTGATTGAAGTAATTTCATAAACCGTCTCGGGAATTACTCCGTGATATGACAACGCAAATTCAAGAGAAACATATGAGGGCTCGTATAATTTATTGGCAATAAAAACATCGGGTGGCAAAGCGTCCGGGAAAGCATAAAGTCCCCTTTTCAAACGCGTGATAAATCCTCTTTTTGTATAACGGTGCAAAAGTGCATCAGTTGCGGTTTTGGACAACCCAAAAAGCGCCATTACTTGAATAGGCGAAAAAATAGGTATGCTTTTACCCTTTATTGTAGCGGAAAAAGATGTTTGGTTCACTAATTTGACCATATTGTCATATTACTGAATTAGAGATTAAAAGTCAAGCAATATCGCAAAATCTGGCTAATTTCGGATATCGACGGGCATACCATGTCTCCACCTCGCGGATGTCGTCTTTGTTCAAACCGTACATTTCATAAACCAATTTATCAATCTCTTTTTGCTCGTTGGACATATAATCATAGCGAGGATTTTGTTTTTGGTTTCGGATTATTTTTTTTACCAATACATTAATTTGTTTTTGTAAATCGATACAAAATGGAACTTCTTTGATGGGATCCTCGGATGCATTAACAGAGCTGTTGATAAAAATTTTGAAAAAATATTTTGATAGTTTAGAGCATAGTCCACCAAGCGATTGATTCAGGTTGAAGTTGGTAAATATGCAAGAACCGCCGACATTAAACGGCCCGGGGTTGTTTATGCGATACATTGGCGAATACATCCCTGTATGTGAAAGAGTAAGTCCGCTGAGAAAATAATATTCTGGATTTCTAATAACCGCAGCCAAGGTGTCGCTACCTACCCCGTCTCTTTCTCTGATTGTGAGTGTTTTAAACTTTTTAACATATTGTTGGCTCCAATCAATAAAATATTCTATTGGTTGCCAATAATTTGGTAAAAAACCGCTTTCGGTATCGCTTTCTCCGCCCTTGTCATGCGGTGCAATGTATCTTCCGCTAAACCATAAATCAGGATCAAACGGTTTTTCTGTTTTTGATTTATGTATTCCTTTTTCTATAACTTTCATCCTAACTTTTTCGTTGCCAGAAATTTTTCTTAAATCATCTTCCGTAAGCAGAAATTCCAGATAATCATTGACACTGCGGTAACTTCCACGCGCATCCGGATTTTGAAAAAGATAATTATCATTGTCGCCAGTCGCCAAACCTTGCTTAACCTCTGCGATATCGCCAAACCTGACAAGCTCTACAATTTTTCCGTTCAGTTCAATTTGTCTTACTCTCACTTTTTTCTTTTCCTTATTACCAACTTCTTTTTCTATTGTTTTGGCAGTCGTATCGTTCATTAAAGCGAACAATTTCGGACTGCCAACAAAAAACGGGATATTGGAGTTGGTTTCAATTAAGCTCTGCTGGTATTGGTAAACTGCTTTTTTGGGCGTGGAAATTTTTTTTGGTTCGTCCAAAGAATAAAGATACTCGTCAAGCTCGCTGGTGTTTTTCTCGGCACGGGTAAAATCGCAGACAACCAGCGTGTTTTCTTCCCGTTCTTTTGTAAAGTCATCTACCACTTTTCCGCTGACCGCTTCTTGCCTTCTTTGTCCTCGTTCTGATTTTTCCGCAATCAAAATGCTCGTATTGACTGTGGCGCCAAAAAGCCAAGAGGGCATCATAATAAGGTTAAAGACCTTGGCGTTGTCCAGAATAAATCGGCGCAAGGGCTTATGGGTTTTAATCGTCTGCCAGGTATCAGAAGTGATAAAACTCAAAATACCGCCGGTTTTGAGCAAATCCTGAAGCGCCATTGCCATAAAAACGCCGTAGGAATCCTTTGAGCCAAGGCCGTATCGCTCCTTGCCCTTCTCCATTGTTTCATTTTTTACGCCGTAGGGCGGATTGCCCAGCACAATATCAAAACCGCCCCGGCCGTGGTCGGCAAAATATTCCACCAAGTCCGCCAGCCAGACAAATGATAGTTTGTCTTGATGTGTGTCATACTTTTTAACTGCCAGCTGTCTTTTGAGCGAGGCGATAAGATTATGTCTGCTGTCGCTTTGGAATTTTGCTTCTGCTTTTTTAGAGTCAAATTTTCCGCCTTCAAAAAGATCCGCCTGCGATATTTTTGACGGAGCTTCCCTTTCTAATATTTCCACAGCAAGCATAAGCCGTTCTTTGGCAATATCTTGGCGTGTTTTTTGCTTTTTATTTTCATCTGTTTCGTGAAAATACCTGTCTTTAAGCGTTTTTATTTTATTGAGTTTTTGGATAGTCCCTTCGCTCGCTTGGAAATCTCTGAAATAGCGGAACCCCTCAAGCGGCTGTCCTGCCAAATGGTCAACAATACTGTCGCCCCGAAACACCTTGTAGGTAAGGTTCGGCAAAGTCGGGATTAACTTGCCAGCTTCTCGTTCGTAATCAACCGCCAAAGATAGCCAAAGCCGGAGTTCGCATAAATGTACGGCCTGGCGTAAAATGTCCACGCCAACCAGATTCTTCTTGATAATATCCTCTTTGAGTGTGTAGTTAAAATTGGCCTGATTTGCCGCGACTTCTCCGATTTTCAAAGATAAAAAACGCCTGACGCCGACCAAAATTTGAAGCGCGCTTAAAAGAAACGCGCCCGAACCAACGGCTGGATCGCAAATAGAAATATTTTCTGCCACCCGCGACAAGCTCTGGCATTCAGTTGTTGATAAAAACATTTCCTCAATCTGACCATGGTCGGATAATTCGTCAACCGCGAGGTCAATAAGCTTTTTTGTTTTAACTATGCCAACACCTGATTGCGCCGCCAGCTGGCGGGCGATTGCTTCGCGGCACATATAAAACACAGCAACACGGGGGGTGTAGTAACTTCCGGTGGCGCGGCGTAGTTCTCTTTCAAATTCCGCCTCGCCCTTTTCCATAACTTTTTCCATGCGAAGCACCAGCTCCTCAAAAATACGACCCAGCATTTCCGGGTCAACCGCCACTTCAACGGAACTTGGCGAGGACTCCTCAATTGTAAAATTAAAACGATTAAGGAGATTGTCAAAGAGATTATGGAAAAAAGAATTCGGAATAAAAATAAGAAAAAGGTCTTTGGGCTCCGCTCCGAAAAGACCACCATTCAAAAAAGGAATATCTCCAAGATCTGGATATTTTTTGTTGCGGGCGGGATCTGAAAGAAGGTCAAATAAGGGGGTTATAATTTCCAGCCAATAAGAATTTTCATTTTCAAAATATGGTTGGAATTTGTCATAAAGATAGTCCTTATTATTATCAAGCCAGCTCTTTTGTTCAATAAATTTAAGAAAGATGACACGGTTAAGGATTATTTGCGCTACATCTAAAATGTCTTTTTTCTCATAACTGTATTTTGTCCGTGATTTTTTGATAATATCTACAAGCTCCAAAAATTTTTCGGCGAAAATTCGGAAAAAATCCATTGTTACCGCCTCTACATCAAAGGCGGATTTCATTTTGCCAATTAAGGTTTGTGTCGTATCAGAATAACTAACTTTTAAGAGCGCGAGGCGATCATGGGTTGTTCGGAGGTAATTGCGATTTAGAGGCGTAATTGAAAAACGGCGTAGCTCCAATCGGCTTCCGCTTGATTGAGTATTTACGAAATGCCAAAACTCTCCGTCTTCTGAGCAGAACACAAATAGTTTTGTGTCTCTTTCGTGTTTTGGAATTGCGTTGATAAATATCCTCTCCGTTCCACGCATTAAAGCGTCTCTCTTCCAAACAGTATTATCATAGATAAATTTAAGTTTCACAAATACAACCTCAAATCCGCTATGACTGGCGAGAACTTTTTTTTCTAGTATTTTTCCGGCTATCTCTGGAGATAAACTCAACTCTAAACCGCTGCTCACCGCGGAGCCATAGCCCATTTCTTCAACAATAATTTTTTTCAAATCTTGTTCAGTTTTCAATTCCCTTAGATTCATATTTTCATTGAGATGGTTGCAAAACTATTTCGTAGCGAAATTTTAGATTTTCGAGCGAGGCGAGGAAGACGAGCAAAATGTTTTGAGGCC